>JBOGGH010000063.1:0-8978 GCA_050743905.1 Acidimicrobiales bacterium | reverse complement strand
CCCTGGTCCCGCCGGATCGCACTGGTGCCGCCGAATGAACATCGTGATAAGCAACGTCAAGGGGGGCGTCGGCAAGACGACGACCGCCGTCTACCTCGCGGCGGCCGCCGTGGGGCGGGGCTACGACCCCGTGCTCCTGGTCGACGCCGACCGGCAGGCTTCGTCCGCCGAGTGGTTCGAGGAGCGCCCGGTGGAGGGGGTGGACCTGGTGGAGGCCCCCTCGGAGCGGACGGTCGGGCGGGCCATGGAGCGCCACGAGGGCCTGGCGGTGGTGGACACCCCGCCCGGGGACGAGCGGATCGTGCGGGCCGCCATCGAGCGGGCGGACGCGGTGGTCATCCCCACGCGGGCCGGCGGCGTGGAGTTCACCCGGGTGGTGGCGACGGTGGAGATGCTGCCCCGGGCCACGCCCCGCGGCGTGGTCGTCTGCGCGGCGCGCCTGGGCACCAACGACCTGGCGGAGACCGTGGCCTGGTGGTCGGGGCAGGACGTGCCCATATGGGGCATCATCCCGGAGCGGGTGGGCATAGCCTCCGGCCCGGACGCCCGGCTCCACGGCGAGGGCCTCGAGATCTACGGCACGGTCCTCAAGCGCGCCATCCGCAAGCGCCCGCGCTGACCGCCGCTCCGCCGCCCCCGCCGCCCGCGCCGGGCACGGGTCAGATGTCGCGCAGGGTGACCTCGAAGGTGCTGCCCTCGCTGCCGGTGTCGGTGAGCTCGACGCCGCCGTGGTGCAGCTCGGCCACCGCCCGGGCGATGGCGAGGCCGAGGCCGGTCCCCTTGATCCGCGCCTGCCGGGCGTTGGACCCGCGCACGAACCGGTCGAACACGTGGTCCCGGTCCTTCTCGGGCACCCCGATGCCGTTGTCGGCGACGGTCACCCGCCAGGTGCCGTCCACCGGGCGCACGTCCACGCGCGCCCGGCCGCCCTTGCCGGTGTACTTGACGGCGTTGGACAGGAGGTTGTCCACGAGCTGCCGCAGGCGCTCCGGGTCGCCCCGCAGGGGCGGGCCGTCCTCGGTGGCCAGCTCGAACGTCACGCCCCGACCGTCGGCCGTCTCGCCGACGGCCTCCACCGCCGCCGCCACGAGGCGGGGCAGGTTGACCGGGGAGGCCGCCATGAGGACGGTGCGCGACTCCAGCCGCCCCAGGAACAGCAGGTCCTCGACCATGCGGAGCAGGCGTTGCGCGTTGCGGCGGATGATCGAGAGGTACTCCGCCTGCTCCCGGACCGTGTGCGGCGGCCGCTCGTCCAGGAGCTCGGCGAAGCTGATGATCGAGGTGAGGGGCGTCCGCAGCTCGTGGGAGACCGAGAGCACGAGGTCGGTCTTCATGGCGTCGAGCTCCTGGAGGCGGCGGATCTGCTCCTGCTCGCGCCGGACGCCGGCCTCGCGCTCCATCTCGGCCAGCCGCCGGGACAGCGCCAGGTGCGCCAGCCCGGTGACCCGCTGGGTCAGGCCCCAGTGGCCGATGGCCGGGTACCGGTACCGCCGCGACCAGACCACCAGCGCCCCCAGGCACTCGCGGCCGGTGCCGAGCACGCCGTAGCTGTAGCCGGCGCTGGGGTGCGGGGGGGCAGGCACCGGGAAGCACCAGCAGGCCACGTAGCCCGCCTCGATCGCCGTCCGCCCGAGGCCCGCCGGGAGCGTGCCCTCACGGACGGCGGCCTCCAGGTCGTCCACCAGCACGTGCATCCCGGTGGCGGCGGCCTCCGCCCACGGCCCCTCGCCGGTGAGCAGGACCTCGGGCACGCGGCTGGACGTCCACGTGGCGTCGCCGCGCGGCCAGTAGAGGGCGGCGTCGATGGCCGAGCGCTCGACCTGGATCTCCACGAATTCCAGGAGACGCAGCAGCGCCTCGTCCCCCGCGCTGTCGCGGGCGAGCGCCGTGAGGGCCTCGTCCAGGGCGTGGCGGCCGGCCGCCTCCCTGCTCACCACGAGGTTGGCGTGGACGCCCGGGGTGGCGAGGAGGTTGTTGCTGAGGTTCTCCACGGTCACCCAGTGTCCGTCGCGGTGCCGGAAGCGGAGGACGAAGCTCAGGTCCACGCCCTCGTGGTCGAAGGCCCCGTCCGCCGGGTGTGACGAGGCGAAGGCGAGGAGCGCCCGCCCGATCTGTGCGTCGTCCGGGTGCACCAGCGAGAGGATGTTGGTCCCCACGAGCTCGTCCGGGTGGTGGCCGGTGGTGCGCGTCACGGCGGGGCTCACCCATCGCACGACGCCGTCCTCCTCCAGCACCCAGGTGATCTGGCTCGTGCCCCGCAGCAGCGCCCGGGTGACGGACGGGTCCGCCTCGGTCCCCTGGGGCGCGACGGGCGCGACCGCATCCCCCGTCCCGCCGGGGATGGTCCCGGCCCCCGGCGCGCGCCACCGGCCCTCGTCGGGGGCCGGGCGGCCCCCCACGGTCCCGCCCCGGGTAGGGGCCGGTTGCGGAGCAGTAGCGTCGCCCTCCATCGGGAGACTCCGTCCATCCATGGCTTGGCCTCTTTGCGCGGTCAGGGTAGCCCGCAGGGACGGACCTGCCACGCGGGTTGGAGGCTCCGGCGCGGGACGTGGCCCCGCCGTGGCCGTGCCCTGGCCCCGCCCGCCCGGCGGCCGGCGGCCGGGCGCTGGCTACGCTGTCGGCGCAGCAGGCCGAGGGGAGGAGGGGCGATGGCGGGGGAGGCGACGACCAGCACGGAGCCGGGCGCGGCGGCGGGCTCCCGCCTGCTCGAGGGCAAGGCCTGCGTGGTGTCCGGCGTGGGGCCCGGGCTCGGGCGGCAGTCCGCCCTCCTGCTGGCCCGGCACGGCGCGGACCTGGTCCTGGCGGCCCGCCGGCAGGCCACGCTGGACGAGGTGGCGGCCGAGGTCCGCGAGCTCGGCGCCCGGGCCGTGGTGGTGCCCACGGACATCACGGACGCCGCGCAGTGCGAGCGCGTCATGGCGCGGGCGGGCGAGGAGCTGGGCGGCGTGGACGTGCTCGTCAACAACGCCTTCCGGTTTGACGTGTTTCAGACGTTCGAGCAGGTGGACCTGGACCAGTGGCGGAAGATCGTGGACACCAACGTGTTCGGGTCGCTGCAGATGACCCGGGCGGCGCTCCCCGCCATGCGGGCACGGGGAGGCGGCTCGGTGGTGATGGTGGCGTCCATGGCGGCGCGCAAGCCCCCCGAGCTCCAGGGCGGCTACGCCATCTCCAAGGGGGCGCTCCTCACCGCCACCCGCGTGCTCGCCCAGGAGCTGGGGCCGAGCGGGATCCGCGTGAACGCCGTGGTGCCGGGCTGGATGCTCGGGCCGTCCGTGGACATCTACGTGCAGATGACCTCGGACAGCAGGGGGATCACCCGGGAGGAGGTGGTGGCCGAGCTGGCGGCCCCCATGCCGCTGGGACGGGTGCCGAGCGACGCCGACGTGGCCGGGACCGTGGTCTACCTGGCCTCCGACCTCTCCTCCGCGCTCACCGGCCAGGCGGTGGACGCCAACGGCGGCGAGTACCTGGGGTAGCGGTCAGCCGTCAGGGTCGAGGAGGCGCACTTCGTCGGCAAACCGTGGCGCGCCGCAGCGTGCGAGGCGGTTCAGCACGCCTGCGACGTCGCTCGGCGGTCGGTGGAGATCCGCCGCCTGCTCCTTCAGTACCTGCAAGGCGGCTCCCGGATGGAGATCCAACTGGTCGAGAAGAAACTCGTCCGGATGCTTGACCTCGATGTCGAGGTTCTTCATGCGGTGGTCGGGGAAGTCCGCCAGGTTGAACGTCACGATGGTCTGTCCGCCTCCGCGGACGGCGGCCGCGACAACGTGGCGATCGTTGTCGTCAGGCAGATCCATGCCAGCGCAGGCTGACTCCCAGCCGACCACGAGCGCATCCTCAAAGGTCGCGTTCATCGCGGCGAACCGGGCCCGCACCTGCTCCTCGCCGAGCTCCGCGTGCACCTTCGTCACCGCCCACGCGGCTTCGCCGAGGATCCGGTCCGACCACAGGGGTCGGTAGAAGCCGCGTTCGGCGAGCCGGAGGAGGGTGTCGCAGAGCGCGTTCGGGACGAGGACGTTTGCGTCCAGGACGGCGGCGTACACGTCAGGCGAGCTTCTGCCGAGCCTCGTCCAGTGCAGCCTCGTAGCTCCCTGCGGGCTGGTCGTACGTTCCGGCGTCCTGGGCCTCCGTTGCCATATGGCCCAACGCCTCCCGCCGCTCCTTCCGGCGCGCCTCCTGGAACGATAGGAGGTCGACCAGCCGGATCCGCCGGTGCCGGTTCGGAGTCTCGTACGGGATCCTGCCGTCCTCCAGGAGCTTGACCAGGGTGGGGCGGCTGATCCCGAGGAGATCGGCAGCCTGCTGCGTGGTGAGCCTCATCGCCAACGGCGCCAGCGTCACCGCCTGGCCCCTGCGCATGGCGGAGACGACGGTGGCGAGGACCGCTCGGAGCTCGGCAGGCAGCTCAACGGAGGATGTCGCGAACGTAAGACGAAGCTCGCCGTCGCCCTCGCCGAGCATCTCCTCCACCTCCGTGAGCGCGCCCGTATCGCTCGGCGGTAGGACGGTCTCCTCGCTTGCCGACACCACGCCTCCCCTCGTTGCCCTGGGTCGAGCATAGAACGAATTCGTAAATTTCGCAATAATCGGAAGTTCCACAGCGGCGTCCGGGTGAACGCCGTGGTGCCGGGCTGGATGCTCGGGCCGTCCGTGGACATCTACGTGCAGATGACCTCGGACAGCCGAGGCATCACCCGGGAGGAGGTGGTGGCCGAGCTGGCGGCGCCCATGCCGCTGGGACGGGTGCCGAGCGACGCCGACGTGGCCGGGACCGTGGTCTACCTGGCGTCCGGCCTCTCCTCCGCGCTCACCGGCCAGGCGGTGGACGCCAACGGTGGCGAGTACCTGGGGTAGCGGTCAGCCGTCAGGGTCGAGCTCCCCGGGCGGTGCAGGGCGTCGGTCGCCTCGTCCAGGAGCATGGCCACGTCCGGGGGGAGCGTGACCGTGGGGGGCAGCGGCTCGGGGAAGAAGGCGTGGAAGCCGGCGAGCGTGCGGCGGACCTCACCCCGCTCCTCGGAGGCGATGGCGCCGGGCCTCGTGGGCGCTCCTCGTCAAGCGGGCCTGCCCTGGCCGAAAGCCAAGTGAAGAGAAGTCCTATCTACGTTGCTTGCCGGGTGAAGGGGCCGTGCCGGCATCGCGAAGGCCTTCCGCCAGCACAGCGGTTAGCGTCGAGAAGCGGTGGTGCGTTCGGTGAAGGTCGGTCGTATCGACGACCCCGTCTGGCTCGAAGAGCCCGACGCGACGTCGCCACGTCATGCTCCCTGGTGGAAGGTCGTGGCCGTGCTGGTGGCCCTCGCCGGCATCCCGTCGCTCACCGTGTGGATCAGGGGAATCTGCTGGGAGTCCGCCGTCATCGCGGCCGTCGTCCTGCTCCCCGTGCTCCTGCTCCTCCGTGTCGGGGCGTCCGCCGCCGTCCTGACGATGGTGGTGCTGCTCGTGCCTAGCGCGGTCCTGCTCGTTGGGTGGAGCCGCCTCGACGTTCACACGTTCAACGTGTTCGGTCCACCGAGCCGCATCACCTACTGCGGTCGGGCCTACGACCAAGGGAGTGTGGTTGGCCGGTCAGCACTCGGTGGCATCCCCGTCCACGACGTCGGCGTCACGCCGTCGGGTTCGGCGGTCCTGGCGTCCGGCTGCGACCGCACCGGGATTTGGGTCCAGATCAGTGACACCGCCTACGTCGGCTACGGCCTCCAGGGAGGCCCCTGAGCCACGACCGCCCGCTCGGGGATTGAGGCTGGGTGGTGGCCGGTGGTCCGATCGTGGCCGGTGGCCCGCTCAGGCGCCACGCCGGTAGCCGCTTGCGACGGACCGGCACCACCGTGACGGGGAACGTTGGCTGGAGCGGGCGACGGGAATCGAACCCGCGTTCTCAGCTTGGGAAGCTGATGTTCTGCCTCTGAACTACGCCCGCCGGTGACCGCCACACTATCCTCTGGCGTGCCATGGTTTTGTCCGACCGCACCATCCGGGAGGAGCTCGAGGCGGGGCGGATCGTGATCCACCCCCTCCGGGACGGCGGCGTCCAGCCGTCCTCCGTGGACCTGCACGTCGACCGGTACGTCCGCCGGTGACCGGCCGGAGCCCGGGTCCCGCCCGGGCCACTACGGTGCACCCCGGCACCGGCCCCGGTGCCGGCCGCCACGTGAACACCTGACACCGAGCCCGAGGAGGATCCGTGCCCGTCAGGATCGCCATCGGCATGGCCGTCACGGTCATAGCCCTCGCCATCGCCGGACGACGCTTCCACTGGCTGTCGCGCCTGGTGCGCTCCGGCCGGCCGGCGCCGAACCGGACCCGCGGCAGCATGGTCCCCCGGGCGGAGGCCGAGCTGGCGGAGGTCGCCGGCCAGCGCAAGCTGCTCAAGTGGACCGTGCCCGGGACCGCCCACTTCTTCACCATGTGGGGCTTCACGATCCTGCTGCTCACCATCATCGAGGCCTACGGGGACCTCTTCACAACGCACTTCCACATCCCGGGGATCGGGACCTCGCCGGTCGTGGGGTTCATAGAGGACTTCTTCATCGTGGCCGTGCTGGTGGCTCTGGGCGTCTTCGCGGTCATCCGGATCCGGAACGCCCCGTCGCGCAAGGAGCGCTGGTCGCGGTTCTATGGCTCGCACACCGACGCCGCCTGGATGACCCTGGCGCTGATCGCCGGCGTCATGGTCACGCTCCTCCTCTACCGGGGCGCCCAGGTGAACACCAGGCCCACGCAGTTCCCCTACGACGACTGGGCCTTCGCCTCGCACGTGGTCGGCGCGGCGCTGGGCGGCCTCGGCAGCGGCGTGAACTCGGTGCTCGTCACCGTGTTCCTGCTGCTCAACGTGGCGGTGATCGTGGGCTTCCTGGTCTTCGTGTCGTACTCCAAGCACCTGCACATCTTCATCGCCCCCATCAACGTGGCCTTCTCCCGGCGCCCGCGAGCCCTCGGCGGCCTGGACAAGACGCCGGACATGGACATGGAGAACGTCAGCGAGGACACCGTCTTCGGGGTGGGGCTGGTCGAGCAGTTCACGTGGAAGCAGATGCTGGACTTCGTCACGTGCACCGAGTGCGGGCGCTGCCAGTCGGCATGCCCGGCCTGGAACACCGAGAAGCCGCTGTCGCCCAAGCTCCTCATCATGGACCTGCGCGACAACATGTTCGCCTCGTCCGGGCGCCTGCTGGCCAAGGGCAACGGCGGCAACGGCGAGGGCAACGGCAACGGTGACGGCGGCAACGGCGGCGCGGCGGCCGGCGAGGAGCCGCAGACGCTCGTGCCCTTCACCATCGACCCCGACGTGCTGTGGTCCTGCACCACCTGCGGGGCCTGCGTGGAGGAGTGCCCGGTGGACATCGAGCACATCGACGCCATCGTGGACATGCGCCGCTACGAGGTGCTGATGGAGTCCCGCTTCCCCTCCGAGGCCGGGCTGATGCTCCGCAACATCGAGAACCAGGGCGACCCGTGGGGGCTCGGCCAGGCGAAGCGGACCGACTGGACCGAGAGCCTGGACTTCGAGATCCCGGTGGTGACCGACTCGGTGCCGGACGACGTGGAGTACCTCTATTGGGTGGGCTGTGCCGGCGCGCTGGACGAGCGGGCGCGCAAGGGCGTCCAGGCCACCGCCCGCATGCTGCACCGGGCCGGGGTGCGGTTCGCCATTCTCGGCCCCCGGGAGTCGTGCACCGGCGACCCGGCCCGGCGCCTGGGCAACGAGTACCTCTACCAGGAGCAGGGCAAGGCCAACGTGGCCACCCTGAACGAGGCCGGGGCCAAGAAGGTGATCGCCTCCTGCCCCCACTGCTTCAACGCGATCAAGAACGAGTACCCCGCGCTCGGCGGCAGCTTCGAGGTCATCCACCACAGCGAGCTCCTCGACCACCTGGTGGCCAGCGGGCGGCTGGTGCCGGGCGCCGGGTACTCGGGCACCGTCACGTACCACGACCCGTGCTACCTCGGCCGGCACAACCGGATCTTCGACGAGCCGCGCACCGTGATCGACGCCATCCCGGGGGCGCGCCAGGTGGAGATGAAGCGGTGCCGCGAGCGCGGGTTCTGCTGCGGGGCCGGCGGGGCCCGCATGTGGCTGGAGGAGGACATCGGCACCCGGGTCAACATGAACCGCACGGCCGAGGCCCTGGGGACCGGCGCCGACGTGGTCTCCACCGCCTGCCCCTACTGCATGATCATGCTGGACGACGCCGTCCGCGCCAACGCCAGGGAGGACGACGTCCGCGTGCTGGACATCTCCCAGCTCGTGGAGGAGTCCATGCTCGCCGGGGATCAGCCCTCCGGCAGGATCCCGTAGGCGCGCCCGGGCCGGAGGCGGACCACCAGGCGGCGGTCGTCCACCATGGCCCGCCGGTACTCGTCCCAGTCGGGGTGCTCGCCGCTGATCGCCCGGTACATGGCGACCAGCTCGTCCACCACCGGGTCGTCCGGGCGGGCGGCGACCGGGGTCAGCTCGGCGGTGCCGTCCAGCACCACGTAGGCCCAGAAGGAGTCCCCCGCCACGTAGAGCGAGGCCCGGGGGTCGCGGCGGAGGTTGCGCGTCTTGACCCGGCTGTCGGTGATCGAGACGCGGACCGTGCCCCCGTCGTCGGCGCGGTAGACGATGTTGGAGAGGTGCGGGCGCCCGTCGGCCGCCACGGTGACGAGGACCCCCTGCGACCGGGCCCTGGCGAAGGCGAGCGCGTGGTCGAGGTCCACGGGTCGCTCAGTGCGAGATCAGGGCTGCTGCCTTGGTGTCGGACTCGCGCAGGCGGGTGGCCATGGCGGCCAGCAGCTTGCGGGAGAGCGCCGGCACGGCGTCCAGCACGCCGTTGAACTGGCGCTGGCCCAGCACCAGCAGGAGCATCTCGGTCTCGGAGATCACGGTGGCCGAGCGCGGCCGCCGGTCCAGCAGCGCGAGCTCTCCGAAGTACTGGCCCGGCCCGAGCGTGGCGATCCGGCGCCCGTTGCGGCGGACGGACGCCTGTCCGTCCACGATG
>JBOGGH010000062.1:0-9086 GCA_050743905.1 Acidimicrobiales bacterium | reverse complement strand
CCGCCGCGCCACGCCGAGCCCTATGCCCGAGGCGCCGCCGGTCACGACGGCCACCCGGCTCACCGGCCCGCTCCCGCCGCGTCGAACTCCAGGTGCAGGTCGGTCAGGCCGCGCAGGACCCACGTGGGCTCGTAGCGGAAGCGCCGGGCGCCGGGCGGCCCGTGGTGCTCCTCGGAGAGGCGGATGTCGCGCAGGCGGTCGAGGATCCGGGCCACGCTCACCCGTCCCTCGGCCCTGGCCAGCGGGCCGCCGGGGCAGGTGTGGCTCCCGCGCCCGAAGGCCATGTGGGCCCGGGAGTTGTGCCGGTCCACGCGGAGCTCGTCCGGGTGCTCGAAGCGGCGCGGGTCCCGGTTGGCCGCGCCGTTCAGGAGCATGACCGGCGTGCCGGCGGGGATGTCCACCCCGGCCACGGACACGGGCCGCTTGGCCAGGCGGAAGTCGGCCTTCACCGGGCTCTCGACGCGCAGCGCCTCCTCTACGAAGTTGGGGATGCGGTCGTGGTGCTCCCGCAGCTCGTCCTGGAGCTCGGGGCGCTCCGCCAGGTACTTCAGCGCCACGGCCAGGAGCTTGGCCGTGGTCTCCTGCCCGGCGGCGAACAGGAACGTGGCCGTGCGGACCACCGCCGTCACCTCCGGCATGCTGCCGTCCGGGTAGGTGGCCAGCGCCAGGTCGGTGAGCACGTCCTTCCGGGGCTGGCGGCGCCGGTCCTCGACGTAGTGGGCGAACCAGTCGTCCAGCCACGACAGCGGGTTCAGGTCGGCCTCTCTGTCCCCGCCGGCGCCCACCTGCCCGGGCGCCTGGCTCAGGCGGAACCCGTCGCGGAACCGCTGGTGGTCCTCCTCGGGCACCCCCAGGAGGTCGGCCACCACCAGCATGGCGAACGGCTGGGCGTAGGCCCTGATGAGCTCGCAGCTTCCCGTCCCCGAGGCCACGAGCTCGTCGAGCAGCCGGTCCGACAGCCGGGCCATGAAGGCCTCGTTCTCCTTGAGCCGCTTGGAGGTGATGAGGCGCATGAGGAGCGCCCGCTCGCGGGTGTGGGCCGGCGGGTCCATCGTGACCATGTGCTCGTGCATCGGGATCTGCTCGCGGTGGGCCTCGATCACGCCCGTCAGGTCCTCGCCCTCGAGGGGGACGGGGAACTGGAGGAAGGGACCGATGACCGAGTTGCAGGAGGACAGGTGCTCGGTGTCCAGGTAGAGCTGGCTGGCCTCCTCGAAGCCGGTCACCGCCACCACGCCGAGCTTCGGGACGGGGAGCACGGGGCACTCGTCGCGGAGCTGGTCGAAGTAGGGGTACGGGTCCTCCACCAGGTCGGGGTCGCTGAAGAAGTCGACGGTCCGCCAGTCGCTCATCCGGGGCTCCTTTCCCCCGCCCCCAGCGGGGCGGCTCGCCGGCCTCCCGGCTCCCGGCGGGACGGCAGGAATGCTGAGCAGTCGCACAGCATGCCGGCCCCGATGCTTACCACCGGGCCGGGCACCGGGCAAGGCGTCCGGGTGCGGGCCGCCGCGGCGCCCGCCCGGCCCTGGCGATGCTCCCGTCAGGCCCGGCCGGAGCGTGCCCGGGCGCGCTGGCGGCCCCGGACGGCGGCGTCCAGGACCACCTTGCGCAGGCGCACCGCCCTGGGCGTGACCTCGACGCACTCGTCGTCGGCGATGAACTCGAGGGCCTGCTCCAGCGAGAGCACCAGCGGCGGGGTGAGCCGCTCGAGCTCCTCGGCGGTGGACGACCGCACGTTGGTGAGCTTCTTCTCCTTGGTGGGGTTGACGTCCATGTCGTCGGCCCGGGCGCTCTCTCCCACCACCATCCCCTCGTAGACCTCCTCCGCCGGGCCGACGTGGAGCGAGCCGCGCTCCTGGAGGTTCATCAGCGCGTAGGTGGTGGTGAGGCCGCGGCGGTCGGCCACCATGGAGCCGTTGCGGTGGGTGCGGAGCTCCCCCTGCCACGGCGCCCACCCGTCGAAGACGTGGTGGAGCACGCCCGTCCCCCTCGTCTCGGTGAGGAACTCGGTGCGGAAGCCGACCAGCCCGCGAGCCGGCACCCGGTAGTCCAGCCGGACCCAGCCGGTGCCGTGGTTGACCATCTCGGCCATGGAGCCCTTGCGTAGGGCGAGGAGCTGGGTGACCACGCCGAGGTAGTCGTCGGGCACGTCGATGGACACACGCTCCATCGGCTCGCTTCGCTCGCCGTCCACCTCCCGGGTCACCACCTGGGGCTTGCCCACCGTGAGCTCGAAGCCCTCCCGTCGCATCGTCTCCACCAGCACGGCGAGCTGCAGTTCCCCGCGGCCCTGGACCTCCCAGGCGTCGGGGCGGTCCGTGGGGTCCACCCGGAGGGAGACGTTGCCCACCAGCTCGGCGTCGAGACGGCTCTTCACCAACCGCGCCGTGAGCCTGGTGCCGTCGGTCCCGGCCAACGGCGAGGTGTTGATGCCGATGGTCATGGTCAGGCTCGGCTCGTCCACCGTGATGGCGGGCAGGGGCATGGGGTCGTCCGGGTCGGCCAGGGTCTCGCCGATCGTGACGTCGGCCATCCCGGCCACGGCGGCGATCTCGCCGGGGCCGGCCTCCTCTGCCGGGACCCGCTCCAGCGCCTCGGTCACGTACAGCTCGGTGACCCTGGACCGCACCACCGTGCCGTCGAGGCGGCACCAGCCCACCATGGACCCCTTGCGCAGGGTGCCGTGGTGCACCCGGCAGACGGCCAGGCGCCCGACGTAGGGGGAGGCGTCCAGGTTGCAGACGAGCGCCTGGAGGGAGGCGTCCGGCCTGTACGAGGGCGGGGGCACGTGCTCCAGGACGGCCCGGAAGAGGGGTCCGAGGTCCTGGCCCTCGACGCCGCGCTCGGGCGTGGCCCATCCCGCCCGGGCGTTGGCGTAGAGGATGGGGAAGCTGATCTGGTCCTCGTCGGCGTCGAGGTCCAGGAAGAGCTCCTCCACCTCGTGGACGACCTCCTCGATCCGGGCGTCGGGCCGGTCCACCTTGTTGGCCACCAGGACGACCGGCAGGCGGGCCTCGAGGGCCTTGCGGAGGACGAACCGGGTCTGGGGGAGCGGCCCCTCGGACGCGTCGACCAGGAGCAGCACGCCGTCCACCATGGTGAGGCCGCGCTCCACCTCGCCGCCGAAGTCGGCGTGGCCGGGCGTGTCGACGATGTTGATCTTCACCCCGTCGAAGTGCACCGCCGTGTTCTTGGCGAGGATGGTGATGCCCTTCTCCCGCTCGAGGTCGCCCGAGTCGAGGACGCGGTCGGTGAGCTCCTGGTGGGCGCCGAAGGCGCCGGTCTGGCGGAGCATGGCGTCCACGAGCGTGGTCTTGCCGTGGTCGACGTGCGCCACGATGGCGACGTTGCGGATGTCCGGTCGCGTGGTCATCGGGGCCTACGCACGTTAGCGGTCCCGCGGACGGCTCCCTCCCGCCGCCGGTGGTCGGGCGTCGACCCGGTCAGCGCCGGTGCACCGAGACGGCGTACCCCGCGGGCTCCTCAAACGGGTCGCGGTCCCACGTCGACCAGCGCTCCGTGCGCTGCAGCCCTGCGTTGTCACATGCTTCGTCCCACTCCTCGAGCGTGTAGCCGCGTGTGAGCTGGAACCCGGCAACCAGAAGCGCTCCGGGTGCGACGTGGGCGGCGCAGGCACGGACGAGCGCGGCCCTCGATCCGGGAGGGCAGAACAGGGGGACGTTGCCCGCCAGGACCACGACGTCGAACTGCCGGCCGAGCTCCAGGGTGGCCAGGTCGGCCTCGACCCAGGCGAGCCCCGGCCCCCGCCGGTGGGCTTCCGCGAGCATCGAGCGGTCGGCGTCTACCCCAACGACCTCCAGGCCGTGCCGGGCGAGCTCGACGGCGACGCGGCCGGTGCCGCACCCGGCGTCGAGCACGGTGCGGGGACCCAGGGAGAGCACGAACCTGGCCTCGCCGTGGACGTCCACACCCTGCGCCGCCTGGGCGTCGAACCGGGCCTGGTACGCCCCGCCCTCGAAGGTCGTCACGGAAGCAGTCAACACCCTCCGGTCTCGGGATGCAGTCCGCGTCCGGTGAACACCTCTGCTGGGTTCACGCTCGAGGACAAGGGGCGCCGGGCCGCCCTTGCCAACCTTGCGGGCTCAGCGAGGGACGGCTTCCGGCGAAGGTCGCCGGTCAGGTGAGCCCGCCGGCGGCGCCGGGAGCTCGCGCCAGGCCCCGCACCTGACGTCCCACCGCTGGTGCTCCCACGGACCGAGAACCGGACGGCGATCGGTGCTCCCCCGGCCACACGGCCTGATCGAGGACCGGATCAGGCTCCCCACGCCATCCCGACGATGGGCTGGTTGAGGCCCTGACCCGCCATCGAGCCGAAGAAGCCCGCGTCACCGAAGGCGAAGACCCCGCCGTCGGCCCCCACCTCCCAGTAGTCGGCGTTGGGCACCGCCGAGGTGGTCTCGCCGGCGGCGGGAACCGCTCGATAGATGACCTGGTCGCTGGACTGCACCGACTGGGTGACGGTGTAGCTCGGCCCGGTTGCCGTGAACCGTGCCTCCCAGGAGGCATCGGCCTCGTGCCGGACGAACGCCGACGTCGGGACCTTCGACACGTCGTCGTAGCGATAGAGGTCGTAACTTGTGCCTGGCTGCAGCCCAGAGACCGTCACGGTCAGTGTGAGGGGCATCGGTGCGGGACGTGTGTTGGAGTGATGGCCTATCTGGGGTGTTTCGTAGTTCACGCTGGTCGCCACCCGTACCGGCACGGTTTCATGGTCCTGGTCAGCCACCCCGGTGATGGCGATGCCGTAGTTGCGGACGGTGTCGGGAAGTGAGTAGACGTTGCCTGTCGGTGTGTTGGCCTCCTGCCGTGTGGCCTGAAATGTGCCGAACGGATAGTCGAAGACGTACTGCGGCGACCGGGTGGAGCGCGCCCTCGACGACACCGTGTGGGATCATGTGGTCAGCGTCTTCGACCAGGAACCGTGGTGAGGGTGATGGCACAAGAATTTTACGTAGGGCAGAGGGTCCGTGTTCCCTGGGGGCTGGCCCCTGACGTTGACGGCGAGGTCGTTGAGGTCTGGGGCCATCCGGCGCAGCACGTCCGGGTCAAGCTCGCCCTCGACGAGGGTAGCGAGCCGGTGGTGATCCTGCTCTCCCCATCGGTCCTCAGCGCCGCTTGACGGCCTCACGCGCCGACCGGCGCAGGCCGCTATGCAGGCACCGGGCCGTCCTGGCCGATGCGGATGCCGCCGATGACCGTCGGCGGATCCTGTCGCGGGAGACCCACGGCGTGGTTGGCCCGCCTTCGCGAACCTCCTGCCGGTCGAGCTGCGGGTCCTGACCGGCCCCGGCACGGATGCCGGAGCCGCGCGGGCTCAGCCTGCGAGCTCGGGCAGGACGTCGCGGGCGAAGGCCTCCACCTGCGACCGGCCCTCGCCGGGCCACCCGCACACCAGGTACCCGTAGCCGGCCTCCCGCCAGTTGCCGCCGTGGCGCCGGGCGGTGTCCAGGTCGTCCAGGGAGAGCGAGCTGGCCCGCATGATCGCGCCGGGGTCGCGGCCGGCGGCCTCGGCCAGCTCGTCGATCCGGGCGTTCGCCTCGCGGAGCGAATTCGGCGTCCCCCACGAGTGCCACACGTCGGCGTGGCGCGCCACCAGGGGGAGCGTGCGACGCGGCCCGGTGCCGCCGATCCAGATCGGCGGGTGCGGTCGTTGGACGGGGAGCGGCCGCATCTGCGCGCCTTGCAGCGAGACCTGGGCCCCCTCGTAGGACACGACGTCCCCGGTGAACAGCCGGGTGACGATCTCCAGCGCGTCGCCCAGCAGGTCAAACCGCTCGCCGGTCGGCGGGAAGGGGATCCCCAGCTCGGCGTGCTCCTTCTGGAACCACGCCGCGCCCAGCGCCAGCTCCAGGCGACCGTGCGACGCGTGGTCCACCGTCAGCGCCTGGGCGGCGAGCACGGACGGGTGCCGGTAGGTCACGCCGGTGACCAGGAGCCCGAGCCGGATGCGCGAGGTGAGGCCGGCCAGGGCGGCCAGCGTGGTCATGCCCTCGAAGGTCTCGCCCGGCCCTTCGCCGTACATCGGCTCGAAGTGGTCAAACCCCCAGGCGCCGTCGAACCCCAGGTCCTCGGCGAAGCGCACGCGGTCCACGAGCTCGTCCCACGGCATGCGCTGCTGCGCGACGTCGAGTCCTATGCGCATGATGGCGGTCCCTCCGGAGGCGTCAGTGGGCGGCCGGCGTGAGCTCCAGGTGGAGGCTCTGCAGGCCGCGGAGGATGTAGGTGGGTGTGTAGGTGTACCGCCGCGCCCCCGGGGGGCCGTGTCGCTCCTCATCGATCCTGATGTCCGAGGTGCGGTCGAGCAGCCGCTCGATGCTGATGCGGGCCTCGGTGCGGGCCAGCGGGGCCCCGGGGCAGATGTGGACGCCGTGGCCGAAGGCGATGTGCTGGCGGGCCTCCGCCCGCTCGGGATCGAACTCACCGGGCCGCTCGAACTTCCGCCCGTCGCGGTTGGCCGCGCCGTTCAGCACCATGACCGTCGTCCCGGCGGGGACCGGGACCCCGCCGACCGTGGTCCCCACCCGGGCCAGGCGGAAGTCGCCCTTCACCGGGCTCTCGAACCGCAGCATCTCCTCCACGAAGTTCGGCACGCGGGACGGGTCCTCCCGCAGGCGCTGCTGGAGGTCGCGGTCCTCGGCGATGCGTTGCAGGGAGGCGGCCAGGAGGCGCACGGTGGTCTCCTGGCCGGCGGCGAACAGGTTGGCGGCGATGCGCACCACGTCCAGCACCTCGGGGACCGAGCCGTCGCTGAACCGGGCGCCGGCGAGCCCGCTCAGGACGTCCTGGCGCGGCTGGCGCCTGCGCTCCTCCACGTAGGTGCCGAACTGCTGGTAGAGGAACTCGAGGGGGTTGCGGGCCAGCGTGTCGTCACCGGTGCTGCCCAGCCCCGTGGTCCGGGTGAGGTTCCGGCGGAACAGCCCGTGGTCCTCCTCGGGCACCCCCAGCAGGTCGGCGATGACGAGCATGGCGAAGGGGGACGCGTACCCCCGCACGAGCTCGCAGGCGCCGTCGCCGATGAGCTCGTCGATCTGCCGGTCGGCGTGGCCCCACATGAACCCCTCGTTCTCCTTGAGGCGCCTGGGGGTGAGCATCCGCATCAGCAGGCGCCGGTGATCGGTGTGCTTGGGCGGGTCGAACGTGATGACCTGGTCGCTCATGGGGAGCTCGTCCCGGTGCTCCTCGATCAGGGGGCTCACGTCGTCGCCTTCGAGGGCCACCGGGAAGCCGGGGAACGGCCCGGAGACGGAGTTGCAGGAGGAGAAGGCGGCGGGGTGGTGGTAGACGGCGAGCGCCTCCTCGTAGCCCGTCACCAGCATCACCCCGTGGTGCGGTTCGCGCTGCACCGGGCACCGGGCGCGCAGGTGGTCGAAGTAGGGGTACGGGTCGGCCACGAGGTCGCCGTCCCGGAAGAAGTCGGCGGTGTCGAAGTCGGTCATCACGGCCTCCCGGTGGGTCCCGATCCTCTCGGGCGCAGGATAGGCGAGGTGCTCACCGTGTGGATCTCACAGCGCGAGGTCGAGGACGGGCATCTCGAGCGGATGGACGTTGACCGAGCGGAGGGCCGGGAGCAGCCGGTCGTGGGGGAGGCCGGCCAGGAAGCCGTCCAGGACCCGCTGGTAGTTGGAGATGTGCCCCTCGGCCCGCTCGGACAGGCGCATGAAGCGGAAACCCCGGTTGTGCAGGCCGCGCTGCTGGCGCGCCAGGTTGGAGAAGTCCTGTGCCGGGATGGGCGGCCACCGGGGGTCGTCGCTCTCCCAGGCCTCGGGCGGCGCGGGCCGCCCGGGCTCGCCGCCGCCGCCGCCGCCGTCGGCCGCCCGAGTGAGCGACCAGATCTCCATCAGCGTCTCCTCGGGGCCGAGCGGGCGGAACCGGTAGGCGGAGGCGCTGCTGTACATGGGGAGCACCAGGTAGTGGGGGAAGCAGTAGGCCATCGGCTCGTTCAGGCCCTGCTCCTGGAGCTGGTTGAGGTCGGGGACGTCGCGGCCGGCCGACCGGTGCCAGGCGGTGACGGCGTCGTTCAGCGCCCGGTGCCATGCGGCCATGGCCGGGCCCGGCTCGTCCGGCAGCGCCATGTCCCGGAGCCCCTCGGCGATCCGGACGTCCTCGGCGTGCACCATGCCGTCCATGCCCTCGCTCATGGTGCGGAGGTACCGGAGCTCGGCGTCCACGAACGCCCGCGGATCGAAGGTGCGGCTGTCCCGCTGCGGGTACCGCCCGGGGATCCGGAGCTGGGGATGGGTCTCCAGCACGTGGTACTGCTCGACGAACGCCTCCTGGGCGAGTTTCCAGTTGGCCGGGATACGGCAGGCGCGCCACCACTCGGTCCGCAGCGAGCCCACCTTCCAGGCGTCCAGGATCGTGGCCGCCGGCTCCAGCGCCTCGCGGAGCGGGGGCGCGTCGTTGTCCAGGTTGACCCAGGCGCAGCCGCCCCACGCCTCGCAGTGCACCGGCACCAGGCCGAGGTCGTGGGGCTCCAGGTTGTGCTCGGCGAAGGAGCGCGACTGCGAGACGAACGTGTTCCGGCCGTCCAGCCCGTAGCACCAGCCGTGGAAGGGGCAGGTGAAGCCGGCCTCCAGGGTCCCCCGGCCCTCCACCACCTTCACGCCACGGTGCCGGCAGGCGTTCTGGAACGCCCGCACCACCATGTCGTCGCCGCGGACCACCACGACCGACTGGTCCAGGATCTCGTACTCGACGACGTCACCGGGGCCGGGGATCTCCTCCAGCCGGCACGCCATCTGCCACACCCGCGGCCAGAGCAGCTCGGCCTCGAGCCGGAAGAAGTCCGGGTCGTAGTAGCGCTCCTTGGGGATGCGGTCGGGGACGGCGACCGCGTGGGGCACCGGCAGGGCCGACCACCTCTGCGCCACGGTCGCCACGTCGCTCGCCTTCCACCCCGGTGCGTTCTCGGATACGCTATAGACCAACCGGTCGGTACAATAACACCGGAAGCGAGCACGTGACCGCCCTCGTCGGACGATCCCCCAAGACCACGCCGACCACGCCGTCCCGGTGGGCGACGGCCCGGTGACGGCCACGCCGGCGCCGCGGCGCGCCGTGGCCACGGC
>JBOGGH010000061.1:0-9088 GCA_050743905.1 Acidimicrobiales bacterium | reverse complement strand
GGTCACGGGGGGCGCGCTGCGGCCGGCCGCCGGAGCGCTCGACTGCGGGAACTCGGGCACGGGCATGCGGCTGCTGGCCGGCGTGGTGGCCGGGCTGGAGGGGCGGAGCGTGCTGGTGGGCGACGACTCCCTCTCGGCGCGGCCGATGGACCGGATCGCCGAGCCGCTGCGGGCGATGGGCGCCGGGGTGGAGGGCCGGGGCCCGCGCTGCCTGCCGCCGCTCGCCGTGACCGGCGGGGCGCTACAGGGGATCGAGTGGCAGCCGCCGGTGGCCAGTGCCCAGGTGAAGTCGGCCGTCCTCCTGGCCGGCCTGGCCGCCAAGGGCGAGACCGTGGTCCGGGAGCCGGTGGCCACCCGGGCCCACACCGAGGAGCTGCTGGCCGAGGCCGGCGCGGACGTGACGGTCAGTCGCGAGGGTGCCGGCCGGGTGGTCCGCCTGCGGCCGTCGGTGCTGCGCCCGCTCGACGTGGACGTGCCGGGCGACCCGTCGCAGGCGGCCTTCTGGGTGGTGGCCGCCTGCATCGTGCCGGGCAGCGAGGTGACGGTGGCCCGCGTGTACCACGGCCCGGAGCGGTCGGGCTTCGTGGACGTCCTCCGGCGGATGGGGGCGGACGTGGCGGTGGTGCCGGGGGAGGGCGCGGTCGACCTGGTGGCCCGGGCCGGGCCCCTCCACGGGACCGAGGTGATGGCCGCGGAGATCCCCTCCCTGGACGAGGTGCCGGCGCTGGCCGTGGCCGCCGCCGCCGCCGAGGGCACCACCTGGTTCCGGGGGATGGGAGAGCTGCGGGTGAAGGAGTCGGACCGCCTGGCCGCGGTGGCGGGCCTGGTGGGGGCGCTGGGCGCCGGGTCGGAGGTGGCCGGCGACGACCTGTGCGTCCGGGGCGTGGGCCCGGACCGCCGGCTGGCGGCGGCCCGCACGGACAGCGGCGGCGACCACCGGATGGCCATGGCGGCGGCGGTGGCCGCGCTGGCCGCCGGGGAGGGCGAGATCGACGGCTTCGGCTGCGTGGCTACCAGCTACCCGCGGTTCCTGGGCGACCTGCGGGCGCTCGGCGGGGAGGCGGGGAGCGGCGTGATGGCCATCGACGGCCCCGGCGGCTCGGGGAAGTCCACCGTCTCGCGCCTCCTGGCCCGGCGGCTGGGCACGCCGCGCCTGGACACCGGGGCCATGTACCGGGCGGTGGCGTGGGCGGCGCTCGCACGCGGGGTGGACGTGGACGACCGCGGGGCGGTGGCGGCGCTGGCCGGCGCGGCGGACATCGTGATCGACGCCGGCGGGGTGTGGATCGACGGCGAGGACGTGACCGAGGCCGTCCGCACGCCCGAGGTGAGCGGCGCCGTCTCGGCGGTGGCCGCCAACCCCGAGGTCCGCCGGCACCTGGTGGAGCGCCAGCGGCGCTGGGCCGGCGACCACGGCGGCGGGGTGGTGGAGGGCCGGGACATCGGGTCCGTGGTGTTCCCGGACGCCCGCCTGAAGGTCTACCTGACGGCCAGCCCCGAGGAGCGCGCCCGGCGCCGCCACGAGGAGCCGGAGCTGGCCCGGCGCGACCACATCGACAGCACGCGGTCGGCGTCGCCGCTCCAGCGTGCCCCGGACGCCCGGCTGCTGGACACCACCGGCCGGAGCGTGGAGGACGTGGTGGAGGAGGTGCTGTCGTGGTGGTGAGCTACCGGATCTGCCGGGCGGTCTTCGAGCTGCTGGTGGGTGCCTGGTTCCGCCCCGTGGTGACCGGGCGGGCGCGGGTGCCGGCCGAGGGCCCGGTGATCCTGGCACCGGTGCACCGGTCGTTCGCCGACTTCGCCTTCACGGCGTTCGTCACCGACCGCAAGCTCTTCTTCATGGCCAAGGACAGCCTGTGGCGGCGCCGCCCGCTCGGGTGGCTCCTCAGCACCCTCGGCGCCTTCCCGGTCAACCGGGAGTCGGCCGACCGGGAGGCGCTGCGCCGCGCCGAGGCGGTGCTCCGGGCGGGGGAGGTGCTCGTGCTGTTCCCCGAGGGGACCCGCCAGGAGGGCCCGGAAGTGGCCCCGCTGCACGAGGGCGCGGCGTTCCTGGCCGCCCGCACCGGGGCGACGGTGGTGCCGGTGGGCATCGGCGGGTCCGACCTGGCCATGCCCAAGGGCAGCCACCTCCCGAAGCCGCTGCGGATCCACGTGGTGGTGGGCGAGCCCGTGCCGCCGCCAGCCACGGGCGGCCGGGTGGCGCGGAGCCGGGTCCACGCCGCCACCGAGGCGCTGCGGGCGGGGATCCAGGACGCCTACGACCTGGCGCGGAGCCAGGTGCCCACCAGGACCCGGGCGTAGCGGATCCCGAAGAGCAGGTTGGCGCCCTTCTTGGAGTGCCCGGCGGTGCGCTCCCGCCACACCGTGGGGCGCTCGGTGACCCGCCAGCCGCGGGTCAGGCAGAGGACCAGGAGCTCGGCCGTCTGGTACTGGTCCTGGCGCAGCCGGCAGGCCACGTCCGAGAGCATGAGCGCCCGCAGCGCCCGGAAGCCGTTGGAGGTGTCGGTGAGGCGGGCGCCGGTCAGCCGGTTCATGAGCCAGGCGAAGACCACCACGCCGGCCTTGCGGAACCGGTCGGCCGTCTCGTCCACGCCGAGGCGGCGGGAGGCGAGGACGAAGTCGGCCCGGTCGTCGACGAGGGGCTGGAGGAGGCCGGGGATCTCGCCGGGGTCGTTCTGCCCGTCGGCGTCCAGGGTCACCACGTAGCGGGCGCCGGCCTCCAGGCAGTGGTCGTAGCCGGCCCGGAGCGCCACGCCGTGGCCGCGGTTCTCCTCGAACACGATCGTCACCGCCCCGTGCTCCCGGGCGATCTCGGCGGTGCGGTCGGTCCCGCCGTCCACCACCACCATGGTGGTGACCGGCATGCCGCAGACCTCGGCCGGCACGTCCTTCAGGACGGCGCCGATGCTCGCCTCCTCCTCGTAGGCGCAGATCAGCGCGGCGATCACAGGCGCTGGGGCCGGCCGAACACCTCCCGCACGAGCGGCTCGAAGTGCTCGAGGGGGCGGGTGGGGTAGTCCGGGTCGAAGCTCGTCTGGTCCCACTCGTCGGCGAAGCGCTCGGCCAGGGGGTACCACGGCTCGCCCTCGTAGGCCCGCCGGGCGTCCGGGTCCATGTGCAGGTGCCCGTAGTAGTGCCGGCCCTGGAAGTCCTGGTGGGCGGCGATCACCTGCTCCACCTCCTCGCGCACGTAGGGACGGAGGATCTCGGCGGCGATCCGCGGGTGGTTGGGCACCGAGACGGCCTTGCCGATGTCGTGGCAGAGCGAGGCCACCACCATCTCGGCGTCCGCCCCGTCGTCCTCCGCCCGGGTGGCCGTCTGGAGTGAGTGGGTGAGCTGGTCCACGGCGAAGCCGTCGGTGACGTCGGCCAGCGAGCGGAGCATGGCCAGGACCCGCTCGGCCACCCGCGGCTGGTTGGCCATGGTCTCGCCCACGATGACCTGCCACTGCTCGGCGGTGGACTCGTCCATCCGGGTGAAGCTCATGGGCCCCATGCTACGGGGTGAGGGCACCGGCGGCCGGCACTACCCGGTCGCCGGCGGTGGGGTCGCCCGCCGGGCCGGGCGCGCCCGCCAGGACGCCCACGGTGGCGGCCAGCGCCCGGAGCTGCTCCCGGAGCTCGGGAGGCGGGGGGAAGTACTCGTCCTCCTCGGTCACCGGGACGGTGGCGACGCCGTGGCGCGGGCTCAGCCGCTCGATCACCGCCCGCACCAGCTCCTCGGGGGCCGAGGCGCCGGCGGTGACTCCCACCGTGCCGGCGAGGTCCTCCGGCAGCTCGCCGGCACCGTTCACCCGCACCACCGTGGGGCAGCCCGACCCCCGGGCCACCGTCTCCAGGGCCACCGTGTTGGAGGAGTTCCCCGAGCCGATCACCACCACGGCGTCCGACCGGGCGGCGATGGCCTTCAGGGCGGCCTGCCGGTTGGTGGTGGCGAAGCAGAGGTCGCTGCGGTTGGGCATCCACAGGTCGGGGAAGCGCCGGCGGGCGGCCTCCATGAGGCCGCGCCACTCGTCGTGGCTGAGCGTGGTCTGGGCCAGCAGGGCCACCGGGCGGCCGCCGGCGTCCACGGCGTCCAGGTCCTCCTCGCGCTGGACCAGGTGCACGGCCTCCGGCGCCACCGCCATGGTGCCCACCGCCTCCTCGTGGCCGGCGTGGCCCACGTAGAGCACGGCGTACCCCTTGCGGCTGCGGACCTTCAGCTCGTGGTGGACCTTGGTGACCAGCGGGCAGACGGCGTCCACCACCACGCCGGGCCGCCGGCGCGCCGCCACCACCACCTCCGGGGCGGAGCCGTGGGCGCTCAGCATCAGCGGGGCACCCGGCGGCACCTCGGCCACGTCGTCCACGAAGACCACGCCCTGGTCCCGGAAGCGGTCGACCACGTACCGGTTGTGCACGATCTCGTGGTAGCAGTAGACGGGCGGCTCGAAGACGCGCACCATCCAGGCGAGGGCCTTGATCGCCTTCTCCACCCCGGCGCAGAAGCCGCGCGGTTCGGCCACGAGCACCCGGTCGACGGTCACCGTCCCAGGCTATGCCAGGGCGTGAGGTCCAGCCCCGGGTAGCGGTCGGCCACCCCGGCCAGGGTCTCCTCCGTCCAGTAGGGGTGGCCCGGGGCCGGGAAGCCCAGGGCGGTGAGCTGGCGCGGCGTGGCCTGCTCGGTGACGAGCCGGTGCCACTCGGCCGTGAGGCCCTTGAACGGCCAGGCCTGGAAGCCGGCCCACTCGTTGGCGGCGGGGCGGTAGCCGAGGTGGAGCATGTAGCGGGCGTTGCCGGGCTCGGTCCAGTCCACCGAGCGGTGGTAGACGTCCGGCCGGTAGGCCACCACCGAGCCGGCGGGGGCGGAGGCGTCGCCCGGGGCGTCGTAGAGGTGGGCGTGCCCGGCGACGTCCAGCGTGTGCCGACCGGCGGGGATCCCGGCGGTGAGCGTGCGGGAGACGAAGCGGGTGGCGCCGTTGGTCGGGGTCACGTCGCAGAGGTAGACGAAGAGCTCCAGGAGCCGGTAGCCGTCGTCGTCCCGCGGGACCACGAGGCTCTGGTTGGGGTAGTCCACGTGGAGGAGCTGGTTGAACCCCGACGGCTGGCCGGCGTACTTGGCGCTGGCGAGCGCCATGTAAAGCCGGACGTCCGGCCCCACCAGCGCCTCCGCCAGGTCGAGCAGGGAGGGGTGGAGGGCGATCCCGTTCAGGGTGCGGCTGCGGAACGGCAGCTCGGGCCAGGTGGCGTCCCAGTCGCGCCACCGTGCCGTCCGCTCGTCGTCGCCGGCAGCGTCCATCTCTGCGGCGGCGGGGAACAGGTGGCCGAGGGCCCGGCGGGCGCCGGCGAGCTCGTCCGGCGAGAGGACGCCCTCGATCACGCACCAGCCGTGCTCCTCCCAGGCGGCACGCTGGCGTGCGGTGGGCAGCACGGCCGAACCCTACAGGTAGCCTGGGGCCATGTCGGCGCCCAGGGTGACGGTGGTCACCGGCGCGTCGCCGGCGGCCCGGGCCGGCCTGGAGGTCGGCGACGAGCTGGTCTCCCTGAACGGCCGGGTGCCCCGCGACGTCATCGAGTACCAGCAGCTCGCCGACGCCGACGAGCTCGACCTGGTGGTCCGCCGCGCTGGCGAGGAGCGCCCGGTGCGGGTGCGCAAGCCGGCCGGGCGGCCGCTGGGGCTCCAGGTGTCCTCGGCCGTGTTCGACCGGGTGCGGACGTGCGACAACCACTGCGCCTTCTGCTTCATCTACCAGCTCCCCAAGGGCATGCGGCGCAGCCTCTACCTGAAGGACGACGACTACCGGCTCTCCTTCCTCTACGGGAACTTCACCACCCTCACCCGCTTCACCGAGCTGGACGCCGAGCGGGTGCTGGAGGAGCGCCTGGGGCCGCTTTTCGTCTCGATCCACGCCACCGACCCGGACGTCCGGGCGTCCATGCTGCGGAACCCGAGGGGCGCCACCAGCCTCCGCTGGCTCGGCGTGCTGCTGGACGGGGGGATCGAGGTCCACGGCCAGGTGGTGGTGTGCCCGGGGGTGAACGACGGGCCGGTGCTGGAGGACACGTTCGCCGGGATCCTCGACCGCTACCCGCGCCTGGCCACGGTGGGCGTGGTGCCGCTGGGGCTCAGCCGCTTCTCGCAGGAGCCCGAGATGCGGGCCCACACCCGTGACGAGGCGGCGGCGGTCTGTGACGCGGTGGACGAGTGGCAGGAGCGGTTCCGGTCGCTGCTCGGGCGCCGCCTGGCCTACGCCTCGGACGAGTACTACCTCATGGCCGGGCGCGAGCTGCCGCCGGCCGAGGCCTACGACGGCTTCCCCCAGCACGAGAACGGCATCGGCATGGTGCGGGCCTTCCAGCGGGCCTTCCACGGCGACGCCGGGGCGGCCCACGGGGTGCGGCCCGGCTTCTTCGCCTGGGTGGACGGCGCGCCGGCGGAGGGCTACCGGGCGGACCGGCACCCACCCACCGCCGCACCGACGGGGGCCGCACCGGTGACCGTGGTGACCGGCGCCTTCGGGGCCGAGGTCCTGGGGCCGCTCCTGGCCGGCCGGGGGCCGGAGGTGGAGGTGCTGCCCGTGGCCAACCGGTTCTTCGGGGGCACCATCGGCGTGGCCGGGCTGCTCACCGGGGAGGACCTGGCGCAGGCCCTGGCCGGCCGGGACCCCGGCCGGCGGTACCTGGTGCCGGACGCCTGCCTCTCCGAGGGGCGGTTCCTGGACGGCGGCACCGTGGCCGACCTTCCGCTCCCGGTGGAGGTGGTGCCGAGCGACGGCGCCTCGCTGCGGGCGGCCCTGGACCGGTGAGCACCCCGCTCGTGGTGGTGGCTGGGCGGCCCAACGTGGGGAAGTCGTCGCTGGTCAACCGGGTGGTGGGCCGCCGGGCCACCGTGGTGGAGGGCTCGCCCGGGGTGACCCGCGACCGCAAGGAGCTCGACGCCGACTGGAACGGCGTGGCCTTCCGCCTGGCCGACACCGGCGGGTGGCTGGCCGGGGGGGACGCCCTGGACGCCAAGGTGAGCGACCAGGCCGAGCGGGCCATGGCCGAGGCGGCGGTGGTGCTGCTGGTGGTGGACGTCACCGTGGGCGTGACCGAGGAGGACCTGGGGGCGGCCAAGGTGGTGCGCCGGGCGGGGGTGCCGGTGCTGCTGGTGGCCAACAAGGTGGACGACGCCGGCCGCGAGGGCGCGGCGTGGGAGCTCGTGTCGCTGGGGCTGGGCGACCCGTGGCCGGTGAGCGCGCTGCACGGGCGGGGGACCGGGGACCTGCTGGACGAGGTGGTGCGGCTGCTGCCTGCGCCGGAGCCGGTGCCGCCGGCTGAGGTGGAGCCCAGCGTGGCACGGGTGGCGCTGGTGGGACGGCCCAACGTGGGGAAGTCCACGCTGTTCAACCGGCTCATCGGCGAGGAACGGTCGGTGGTGCACGACATGCCCGGCACCACCCGGGACACCGTGGACACGGTGGTGACCACGCCGGACGGCCCGCTGTGCTTCGTGGACACCGCCGGCATGCGGCGGCCGTCGAAGACCGAGCGGGGGCCGGAGTCGTACTCGGTGCTGCGGGCGCTGGACGCGCTGGAGCAGGCCGACCTGGCGCTGCTGGTGATCGACGCCACCGTGGGTGCCACCCACCAGGACCAGCGGCTGGCCGAGCGCATCGGGGCGTCCGGCTGCCCCACCGTGGTGGTGCTGAACAAGTGGGACCTGATCGCCACCGCCGACCGGGAGGACGTGCTGGCCGGGCTAGCTGACCGGCTGGCGTTCCTCGGCCCGGCGCCGGTGCTGCGGGTGTCGGCCACCAGCGGCCGGGGGGCGCACAAGATCCTCCCCGCCCTGCACGCCGCGGTGGAGGCGTACCACCACCGTGTGCCCACCGGCGCCCTCAACCGCGCGCTGAAGCAGATCCAGGCGGCGCACCCGTCGCCGGGCGCCCGCATCCGCTACGGCGTGCAGGGGGCCATCGACCCCCCGACCTTCACGCTCTTCGCCACCGGCCGGATGCCCCAGACCTACCTGCGCTACGTGGAGCGCGGCCTGCGCGAGCACTTCGACCTGGGGCCCACGCCGCTGAAGCTGCGCGTCCGAACCTGAGATGCCCTGGTGCGACGAGTGCGACCGCCTGGTGGAGGAGCCCACGGAGGACGGCGCCTGCCCCACCTGCGGCACGGACATCGTGGACGCGCCGCGGCGCCCGGTGCCCTGGTACTTCAAGATGATGTTGGTGGCCTCGGTGGTCTACCTGGGCTGGCGGGCGTTCCAGGGGATCACATGGGTGGTCCACCACGTCTGAGCGATAGGCCATGAGAGCGAGCGTCCGGGACGCGGTCCCGAAGCCGGTGAAGCAGGCGGCGAAGTCGGTGCTGCGACGCATGGCGGACCTGGACGACCGGCTGCACGGACGCCCCGTGCCGCCGTGGGCGCTGCGCAAGCAGGTGTCTGGGGACTTCCGGAAGGTGGGTCGGGAGTTCGCCGGCTACCTGGTGGAGCTGGGCGGGCTGCGGGCCGGCGACCGGATGCTCGACATCGGGTGCCGGGCCGGGCGGCTGGCCATCCCGCTGCTGGAGGTCCTGGGCCCCGACGGCCGTTACGAGGGCGTGGACACCTGGCCCGAGGGGATCGAGTGGTGCCGGCGGGCGGTGACGCCACGGCACCCGGGGTTCCGGTTCCGCCTGGTGCCGGACGAGCTGGCCGCGCTGCCGTGCGGGGACGGCGAGCTCGACGTGGCGCTGTTCGCCACGATCAACGGCCTGTCGCCGGCCGGCTTCGCCCACGCCCTGGCGGAGTCGGCCCGGGTGCTGCGGCCGGGCGGCACGTACTTCGGCACGTGGTACCTGTGGGCCCGGGGGGAGCACCGTACAGCACCGGCCCTCGCCACCACCGAGGAGGAAGCGCGGGTGCGGCTCGACGCGCTCGGCCTCGACGTGCTCGCCGTGCACCGGGGGCGGTGGGACGGGTACGAGCCGGCGCTCAGCCACCAGGACGTGGTGGTGGCCCGGAGGCGGTGAGCGTCCTGCTAGCGTGCGGGCCACGGGCTGTGGCGCAGCTTGGTTAGCGCGCTTGACTGGGGGTCAAGAGGTCCCGGGTTCAAATCCCGGCAGCCCGACTGGGTAG
>JBOGGH010000060.1:0-9323 GCA_050743905.1 Acidimicrobiales bacterium | reverse complement strand
GTGCAGGCCCAGCGGGAGGCGGTCCAGGCGCTGCTCGCCGAGCGCGCCCGGGTGGGGCTGGAGGCGGACGACGTGAGCTGGGCGGCAAGCCGACGGTGGGGCGAGCTCCTCACCGAGGTGGTGCCCACCACCGGCGTGGTGGAGGGCCTCCGGGAGGTGAAGGACGAGGGGGAGGTCGCCCGCATGGCCCGGGCGGCGGCCATCGCCGACGCCGCGCTGGCCGAGGTGCTCCCGCTGCTGGGCTCGGGGCTCACCGAGGAGGCCTTCGCCCTGGAGCTGGACACCGCCATGCGGCGCGGCGGGGCCGAGGGCACCGCCTTCGAGACCATCGTGGCCGCCGGGCCCAACTCGGCCAAGCCCCACCACCGCCCGGGCGACCGCCCGGTCCGCCCCGGCGACCCGGTGGTGGTGGACTTCGGGGCCACCTTCGAGGGCTACCGCTCGGACATGACCCGGACGTTCTCGGTGGGCGGCGAGCCCGCCGGCGAGCTGGCGCGGGTCTTCGAGGTGGTGCGGGCCTCCCAGGCGAGCGGAGTGGCCGCCGTGCACCCCGGGGCGGGCGCCAAGGAGGTGGACGACGCCTGCCGGCAGGTCATCGCCGAGGCCGGGTGGGCGGAGGCGTTCGAGCACGGGACCGGCCACGGCGTGGGGCTGGACATCCACGAGGCCCCCACGGTGAGCCCGCTGGGCACTGCTATCCTCTCGCCCGGCGTGGTCGTCACGGTCGAGCCGGGCGTGTACCTCCCGGGCGTGGGCGGGGTGCGCATCGAGGACACCCTGGTCGTCACCGACGACGGCAGCCGAGCCCTCACCACCTTCACCAAGGACGTGATCGCCTGATGGCCGTCTCCACCAACGACCTGAAGAACGGGATGACCCTCGACCTGCCCGAGGGCCTGTTCGGCGTGGTCGAGTTCCAGCACGTGAAGCCGGGCAAGGGCGGGGCGTTCGTGCGCACCAAGCTGAAGAACGTCCGCACCGGCGCCGTGGTGGAGCGGACCTACCGGGCCGACGAGAAGCTCGAGCAGGCCATCATCGACAAGCGGGAGATGCAGTTCCTCTACCGCGACGGCAACGACTACGTCTTCATGGACACCACCACCTACGAGCAGCTCCAGGTGGTCCCGGACGCTTTGAGGGACGCCGCCCGGTACCTGAAGGAGACCGACGAGGCGGTCCTCCAGATCTACGACGGCGAGATCGTGGGCGTGGACCTGCCGGCCGCCGTCGAGCTCCAGGTGGCGGACACCGAGCCGGGGATGCAGGGCGACCGGGTGTCCGGCGCCCGCAAGCCGGCCACCCTCCAGACCGGGCTGGTGGTGCAGGTGCCCCTCTTCGTCAACCCCGGGGACGCCATCAAGGTGGACACCCGCACGGGCGAGTACCTGACCAGGGCCTAGTGGAGAGCAGGCACCGGGCCCGCGAGCGGGCCCTGTCGCTCCTGTACGAGGCGGAGCTGAAGCGGGAGCCGGCGGGCGAGGTCGTGGCGGGGCTGCCGGTGGCCCCCGACCCGTTCGCCGTGGCCCTGGTGGAGGCGGCCGAGGCCCGCCGCGCCGAGGCCGACCGCCTGGTGGCCGGGGCGTCCGTGGGCTGGCCGCTCGACCGCATGGCCACCGTGGACCGCCTGGTGCTGCGCCTGGCGGTGGCCGAGCTGCTCGACCCGGACGGCCCGCCGGTGCCGGTGGTGATCGACGAGGCGGTGGAGCTGGCCGCCACGTACTCCACCGAGGAGTCCGGGCGGTTTGTGAACGGGGTGCTGTCGACGGTGGCGCGCCAGGTCCGGTAGGGTCGGAGCCTGACCGTGAAGCGGGTCCGGCGAGGCCCGTACGGACAGGAGGAGCCTTGGCGGAACGCGAGCGCAGCCACACGCGGCCCCTGGGCGCGGTGTTCGTGCCGTTCGCCCAGGTGCTCTCCGCCGCCGACGTGCAGCGCGCCCTCACCCGGATGGCCCACGAGGTGGCCGAGCGTAACGGCGGCCTGGACGACGTGGTCCTGGTGGGCCTGCAGACCGGGGGCGTCCCCCTCGCCCGCCGAATGGCGGCGGTGCTGGCCGAGGTGGAGGGCGAGGAGGTGCCCGTCGCCACCCTCGACGTGGCCTTCTACCGCGACGACATCGGCCTGCGCCCGGTGCTGCCGGAGGCGGCCACCGACATCCCGCTCGACCTGACCGGCCAGGTGGTGGTGGTGGTGGACGACGTGCTGTTCACCGGGCGCACGGTGCGGGCCGCCCTCAACGCCCTCTCGGACTACGGGCGGGCCCGGGCCGTCCAGCTCGCCGTGATGGTGGACCGCGGCCACCGGGAGCTGCCGATCCGGCCCGACTACGTGGGCAAGAACCTCCCCACCCGCCGGGAGGAGATGGTGGACGTGGGGGAGGACGGGGTGAGCATCGGGACCCTGGAGGACCGGTGACACACCTCCTCTCCGTGGCCGACCTCGGCGCCGACGGCATCGCCGAGCTGCTCGAGGTCTCCGAGGCGTTCGCCGAGGTGGAGCGGCGGGCCATCCCCAAGGTGCCCACCCTCCGGGGCCGGGTGGTGGCCACCCTGTTCTTCGAGGAGTCCACCCGCACCCGGCTCTCCTTCGAGACGGCGGCCAAGCGGCTCTCGGCCGACGTGCTGACGTTCACCGCGCACACCTCGGCGATGATGAAGGGCGAGTCGCTGCGCGACACCGTCGAGACGGTGGAGGCCCTGGGCGTGGACGTCCTCGTGGTCCGCCACCCGTCGTCCGGGGCCGCGCACCAGGTGGCCGGCTGGGCGCGGCGCGCCCGGGTGGTGAACGCCGGGGACGGCTGGCACGAGCACCCCACCCAGGCGCTCCTCGACTGCTTCACCGTGCGCCAGGTGCTGGCCGAGCGCGAGGGCCGGGCGCCGTCCGGGGTGGGCTGCTTCGAGGGCCTCCGCGTGCTGATCGTGGGCGACGTGCGCCACAGCCGCGTGGCGCGGTCCCAGATCCTCGCCTACCACCTGCTGGGGGCCACGGTGACGCTCGCCGCGCCGGGCAGCCTGCTGCCGCCGTCGCTCGACGGGTGGCCGGTGAGCGTCGCCCCGGACCTCGACGCGGCCATCCCCGAGGCCGACGTGGTGTCCCTCCTGCGCCTCCAGGCCGAGCGGGGGAGCGGGGCCTACGTGCCCTCGCTGCGCGAGTACACCGAGCACTGGGGCCTGACCGCCCGGCGGGCGGCGTGCCTGGCGCCGCAGGCCGTGGTCACCCACCCCGGCCCGATGGTGCGGGGGGTGGAGATCGCCGGGGACGTGGCCGAGCTGCCGGTGACCGTGGCCGCCCGGCAGGTCACGAACGGGGTGGCGGTGCGCATGGCCGTGCTCTTCCTGCTGCTGGGGGGCGGCGTGCCGGCGGTGGCCGAGGTGGCGGTCGGTGCCTGAGCTCCTGGTGCGCGGGGGCACGGTGGTGGACGCCGGTGGCCGGCGCCCGGCCGACGTGCGGGTGGTGGACGGGACCGTGGTGGAGGTGGGCCCCGGGCTGGAGGCGCCGGCCGGCGCCGACGTCCTGGACGCCGGCGGCTGCCTGGTGGCCCCCGGCCTGGTGGACCTCCACGTCCACCTGCGCCAGCCGGGCCGGGAGGAGGCGGAGACGGTGGCCTCGGGGTGCCGGGCCGCCGCCCTCGGCGGGTACACCGCGGTGGTGGCCATGCCCAACACCGAGCCGCCGATCGACAGCGCCGGCGTGGCCCGGGAGGTGCTGGACCTGGGGCGGGACGCCGCCGGCGAGGTGGCGGTGGCCGGGGCCATCACCGTGGGGCGGGCCGGCGAGCGGCTGGCGCCGCTGGCCGAGCTGGCGGCGCTCGGCGTGCGGCTCTTCACGGACGACGGCGCCGGGGTCCAGGACGGCGCGCTCATGCGCCGGGCGCTCGAGTACGCCCGCGGGCTGCGCAGCCGGGGCATGGCGGTGACGCTCGCCCAGCACTGCGAGGACCGCTCGCTGGCCCGGGACGGCGCCATGCACGAGGGGGCGTGGTCCAGCCGGCTCGGCGTGCCGGGCGCGCCGGCCGCCGCCGAGGAGATGATGGTGGCCCGGGACCTGGCGCTGGTGCGCCTGACCGGCGCGCCCGAGCACTTCCTCCACCTCTCCACCGCCGGCTCGGTGGACCTGGTCCGGCGGGCCAAGGCCGAGGGCCTGCCGGTCACCGCCGAGGCGGCGCCCCACCACTTCACGCTCACGGACGCCTGCGTGGCCGGCTACGACCCCGTCTACAAGGTCAACCCGCCGCTGCGGACGGACGCCGACGTGGCGGCGGTCCGGGCCGGCCTGGCCGACGGCACGCTCGACGCCATCGCCACCGACCATGCCCCGCACGCCCCCGAGGCCAAGGAGGCGCCGTTCGACCAGGCGCCCCCGGGGATGCTGGGCCTGGAGACCGCCCTGGCGCTGGCCCTCACCGAGCTGGACCTGCCGGCCGAGCGGGTGCTGGCCCTCATGAGCTGGCAGCCGGCGGCCGTCGCCGGCCTGGCCGACCGCCACGGGGGGCCGGTGGCCCCGGGCCGGCCGGCCAACCTCTGCGTGGTGGACCCCGCCGCCGCCTGGGTGGTGGAGCCGGGCCGGCTGGCCAGCCCGAGCCGCAACACGCCCTACGCCGGGCGGGCCCTCACCGGCCGGGTGCGCCACACGGTGCTGCGGGGGGAGCCGGTGGTGGTCGACGGCGAGGCCCGGCGGTGAGGTCCCCGGGCGGGCCTGTGGCGCGGCCCCCCGCGCTGCTGGTCCTGGCGGACGGGGAGGCCTTCGAGGGCGAGGCGGCGGGGGCGGCGGCCGAGCGGGGGGTGGCCACCGGCGAGGCCGTCTTCAACACCGCCCTCAGCGGCTACCAGGAGGTGGTGACCGACCCCTCCTACGCCGGCCAGGTGATCGCCTTCACCTACCCCCACATCGGCAACTACGGCACCAACGCCGAGGACGACGAGGCGCGCCGCCCGCACTGCCGTGGGGTGGTGGTGAGGGACCTGGCCGATGAGCCGAGCAGTTGGCGGTCGACCGAGCCGCTGGAGGCGTTCCTCCGCCGCCACGGCGTCCCGGCGATCACCGGCGTGGACACCCGCCGGCTCACCCGCCACCTCCGGGACCACGGAACGGTGCCGTGCGCCTTCGGGACGGCCGGCGAGGACGAGCTCCGGGAGGCGGCGGCGGCCGCCGAGGCCACCGACGGGCGCGACCTGGTGTCCTCGGTCACCACCACCGGGCGCTACGTGCGCGGCACCGGGCCCTTCCGGGTGGTGGCCTACGACTTCGGGGTGAAGGAGGCCATGCTCCGCCAGCTCGGGGAGGTGGCCACGGTCACGGTGGTGCCGGCGGCCACCGCCGCCGCCGAGGTGCTGGCCATGGAGCCCGACGGCGTCTTCCTCTCGAACGGCCCGGGGGACCCGGCGGCGCTGCCGGGCCCGACCGCCGAGGTGGCGCGCCTGGTGGGCCGGGTCCCGGTGTTCGGCATCTGCCTGGGCCACCAGCTCCTGTGCACGGCGCTGGGCGGCACCACCTACAAGCTGCCCTTCGGCCACCACGGCAGCAACCACCCGGTGCAGCGCCTGGACGGCGGCCGGGTGGAGGTGACCAGCCAGAACCACAACTACGCCGTGGCGCAGGTCCCCGACGCCGAGGTCACCCACGTCAACCTGAACGACGGCGTGGTGGAGGGGGTCCGCCACGCCTCGGCCGCCGCCTTCTCGGTGCAGTACCACCCGGAGGCCGGGCCCGGGCCGCACGACGCCCGGTACCTCTTCGACGAGTTCCGCGCCCTCATGGGCAGCCCCTCGGGCGGGGAGCGCTGACGCCGTGCCCCGCCGCGACGACATCGAGACCATCCTCGTCATCGGCTCCGGGCCGATCGTCATCGGCCAGGCGTGCGAGTTCGACTACTCGGGCACGCAGGCCTGCCGGGTGCTAGCCCAGGAGGGCTACCGGGTGGTGCTGGTGAACTCCAACCCGGCCACCATCATGACCGACCCGGCCACCGCCGACCGCACCTACGTGGAGCCGCTGGACGCAGAGGTGGTGGCGGCGGTGATCGAGCGCGAGCGGCCCGACGCCCTGCTCCCCACCCTCGGGGGCCAGACCGCGCTCAACCTCACCATGGAGCTGGTGGCCCGGGACGCCCTCGGCGGGGTGGAGGTGATCGGGGCGCGGCCGGAGGCCATCCGGACGGCCGAGGACCGCGAGCGCTTCAAGGAGGCCATGGAGGACATCGGCCTGGAGGTGCCGCCGTCGGGCTTCGCCCACTCGCTCGACGAGGCCATGGCCATCGCCGGGGAGGTGGGCTTCCCCACCATGGTCCGGCCGAGCTACATCCTCGGCGGCAAGGGCACCGGCATCGCCCCCGACCGGGACCGGTTCGCCCGGCTGGCCGCCGAGGGCCTCGACGCCAGCCCGGTGGGGGAGATCCTGGTGGAACGGTCGATCGCCGGCTGGAAGGAGTTCGAGCTGGAGGTGATGCGCGACGGCGCCGACAACTGCGTGGTGGTGTGCTCGATCGAGAACCTCGACCCGATGGGCGTCCACACCGGGGACTCGATCACCGTGGCGCCGGCCCAGACCCTGACCGACGTGGAGTACCAGGCGATGCGGGACGACGCCTTCGCCTGCCTGCGCCGGGTGGGGGTGGAGACCGGCGGGTCGAACGTGCAGTTCGCCGTGGACCCGGCCACCGGCCGGCGCCTGGTGATCGAGATGAACCCGCGGGTGTCGCGCTCCTCGGCGCTGGCCTCCAAGGCCACCGGGTTCCCCATCGCCAAGATCGCCGCCCGGCTGGCCGTGGGCTACCGGCTGGGCGAGATCCGCAACGACATCACCCGGGCCACCCCGGCCAGCTTCGAGCCCACCATCGACTACGTGGTCACCAAGATCCCCCGCTGGGCCTTCGAGAAGCTCCCCGGCTCCGACGGGCGCCTGGGCACCCGGATGCAGTCGGTGGGCGAGGTGATGGCCATCGGCCGCACCTTCTGCGAGTCCCTACAGAAGGCGGTGCGCTCGCTGGAGCAGGGCCGGGCGGGGCTGAACGCCGACCCGGCCGAGGCGGCGCTCGACGCGCTGGACGACGACGAGCTGCTGGAGCGGGCGGGGGTGGCCACGCCCGATCGCATCTTCGAGGTGGAGGCGGCCCTGCGGCGCGGCCTGGGGGTGGCGGCGGTGGCGGCGCGGACGGGGATCGACCCCTGGTTCCTCCACCAGATCGCCCGCATCGGCGAGGAGCGGGCGGCCGTCGAGGCGCTGGGCACGGGAGGGGGGGCGCTGGCGGCCATGGACCGCGGCCGATGGCGGCGGGCCAAGCGGCTCGGCTTCTCCGACGCCCAGCTCGCCTACCTGCTGGGCCGGGACGAGGCCGACGTCCGCGCCGCCCGCCTGGCCGCGGGGGTGGAGCCCACCTACAAGACCGTCGACACCTGCGGGGCCGAGTTCGAGGCCTACACCCCCTACCACTACGGGACCTGGGAGGACGAGGGGGAGGTGCGCCCCTCGACCCGGGACCGGGTGGTCATCCTCGGCTCGGGGCCGAACCGGATCGGCCAGGGGATCGAGTTCGACTACTGCTGCGTCCACGCCAGCATGGCCCTGCGGGCCGCCGGCTACGAGACGGTGATGGTCAACTGCAACCCCGAGACCGTCTCCACCGACTACGACACGTCCGACCGCCTCTACTTCGAGCCGCTGACCGCCGAGGACGTGGCCGAGGTGGTGGAGGCCGAGCGCCGCGCCGGCGGGCGGGTGGCCGGCGTGATCGTGGCCCTCGGCGGCCAGACCCCGCTCAAGCTGGCCCACGCCCTCCCCCCCGACCTGGTGCTCGGCACCAGCCCCGCCTCCATCGACCTGGCCGAGGACCGCGAGCGCTGGAACCGCCTCTGCGGCGGGCTGGGCATCCCCCAGCCGCCGGGCGGGACGGCCACCAGCGTGGAGGAGGCGCTGGTGGTGGCCCGGAAGGTCGGGTACCCGGTGCTGGTCCGGCCGAGCTACGTGCTGGGCGGCCGGGCCATGGAGATCGTCTACGACGACGCCGACCTGCGGCGGGCGATGGCCGCCCTCACCCACGGCCTGGCCCGCGAGGGCGGGGTCTCGGCCGAGCGGCCGGTACTGGTGGACCGCTTCCTCGAGGACGCGGTGGAGGTGGACGTGGACGCCGTGCGCGACCACTCGGGCGAGGTGCTGGTGTGCGGGATCATGGAGCACGTGGAGGAGGCCGGGGTGCACTCCGGCGACTCGGCCTGCGCCCTGCCGCCCCAGACCCTGCCCGCCGGGGTGCTCGACGTGCTGGACGCCCACACCCGGGCCCTGGCCGAGGCCCTGGAGGTCCGGGGCCTGCTCAACGTGCAGTTCGCCGTGAAGGACGGCGGCGCCTACGTGCTGGAGGCCAACCCCCGGGCCAGCCGGACGGTGCCGTTCGTGGCCAAGGCCACCGGGGTGCCGGTGGCCATGGTGGCGGCGCGGGTCATGGTGGGCGACACGCTCGACGCGCTCCGGGCCGAGGGGCTGGTGCCGGCGGGCGCCGTGGGCCGGGTGCCGGACCCGCCCTACGTCTGCGTGAAGGAGGCGGTGCTGCCCTTCGACCGCTTCCCCGGGGTCGACACGCTGCTGGGGCCGGAGATGCGCTCGACCGGCGAGGTGATGGGGGTGGACGTCACCTTCGGGCTGGCCTTCGCCAAGAGCCAGATGGCCGCCGGCACCCGCCTGCCGGACGCCGGCACGGTCTTCCTCTCCCTGGCGGACCGGGACAAGCCGGCCGGGCTGGAGGTGGCGCGGAGCTTCGCCGGCCTGGGCTTCTCGCTGGCCGCCACGCTGGGCACCGCCGGGTACCTGCGGGAGCACGGCGTCACCGTGGACACGCTCGTGGCCAAGGTCGGTGAGGAGGGGCTGGCCTCCGACGCGGTGGAGCTCATCGCCGGTGGCAAGGTGCAGCTCGTGGTGAACACGCCGCGCGGGCGGGGCTCGCGGGCCGACGGCGCCCACATCCGCACCACCGCCCTGGCCCACCACGTGCCCTGCCTGACCACGCTGGCCGCGGCGCGGGCCGCCGCCGCCGGCACGGCCGACCGTGCCGCCCACCCGTTGGTGGTGCGCAGCCTCCAGGAGCTCCATGGCGCCTGACCTCTCGACCCGGGTCGGGTCGGTGGCGCTGCCCAACCCGGTCATGACCGCCTCGGGCACCGCCGGCCACGGGGCCGAGCTCGGCGCCTACGGCCCGCTGGACGCGCTGGGGGCGGTGGTGGTGAAGTCGCTCTCGGCCGAGGCCTGGGCCGGCAACGCCGCGCCGCGGGTCCACGAGGTGGCCGCCGGGATGCTCAACAGCGTGGGCCTGCAGGGCCCGGGCGTGGCCGCCTGGGCGG
>JBOGGH010000059.1:0-9327 GCA_050743905.1 Acidimicrobiales bacterium | reverse complement strand
GCCGGTGGCCGACCTCGGCTGCGGCCCTGGCGGCTACGCGCCGGCGCTGGGCTCCGCCGGCCACGCCGTGGTGGGGGTGGACGCGGCCCGCGCCATGCTCGACCTGGCCGGCCCGTCCGAGCGGCGCCTCCAGGCCGACCTGGAGGCGCTCCCCCTGGCGACCGGCTCGCTGGGCGCCGCGTGGGCGCGCCACGCCTACCTCCACGTCCCCCCGGACCGCCTGCCGCTCGCCCTGGCCCAGGTCCACCGCGCCCTGGCGGTGGGCGCCCCGGCGGCGCTCTCCTTCGTGGACGGCCCCGACTTCGTCGCCGACGACGAGCTTCCCGGCCGGGTCTTCTTCGGCTGGCACGCCGGGGATCTGGACGACGTGCTGGCGGGCGCGGGCTTCGTGGACGTGCGGGTGGAGGCCGGCGGCGGCACGCTGTGGGCCACGGCCCGGCGGGGCCGAACGCTGCCGGACGTGGTGGGCCCGGGGATGCGCCTGCTGGTGTGCGGGCTCAACCCCAGCCTGGTGGCGGCCGACGCCGGCGTGGGCTTTGCCAGCCCCACCAACCGGTTCTGGCGGGCCGCCGTGGCCGCCGGCGCGGTGTCGCGGCCGAGGGACCCCTGGCGGGCGCTGCTGCACGACGGGGTGGGCATGACCGACCTGGTCAAGCGGGCGACCCCGCGGGCGAGCGAGCTAGATCCCGCCGAGTACGCCGCGGGCGCCGCCCGGGTGGCCCGGGTGGTGGAGCGCCTGCGGCCCAGGGCCGTGTGCTTCGTGGGCCTCGCCGGCTGGCGGGCCGCCGTCGACCGGCGGGCGGTGGCCGGCTGGCAGCCGGCCGGGTTCGCCGGCGCGCCGGCCTACGTCATGCCGTCCTCCAGCGGCCTCAACGCCCGGGCCACGCCGGACGAGCTCGCCCGCCACCTCCGGGCGGCCCTCGCTCCCCCGCCCGGCTGACCGGAAAACCCGTTCGCGCCGGCGGGCGCCACCGGGCAGACTGGCCCCGTGGCCCGCCGACGCCCGCCCCACCGACCGCTGGCCCTGGACTCGTCGCACTGGCGCGAGGACGGGCAGCCGAAGGTCCGCTACACGAACGAGACGGACGCCCTGGTGGCGGCCGACGAGCGCGGGCAGGAGGCCGGCGTGGAGCTGGGCGTCTACCGGTGCGCCTTCTGCGGCGGCTGGCACATGGGTCGCCGGGGCGGCCGGTCGGCCGAGCCCACATGAGCCGGCCCGGGACGTCCTCGACCGCATCCTCGTGGCCCAGGGCCCCTCGTTGACCCCGGCCGGCCGCCGACGTAGCATCTGATTCATCGGACACCGTGTCCGATCGGAGGAGGTGCCGCCCCATGAGCGACCTGGCCACCGACGTCGCACCCGTGGACCTGTCCGACTCCCGGACCTACGTGCCCGGCGTCCCCCACGAGTACCTGGCCCACCTGCGGGCCGTCGACCCGGTGCACTGGCAGGAGGAGGCCGGCGGGCCGGGCTTCTGGGCCATCACCAAGCACGAGGACTGCGTGACCGTCAACCGGGACGTCGACCGGTTCTCGTCCCACCGCCGCGGCACCATGCCCTTCGAGCTGAGCGACGGGGACATAGAGCAGCAGAAACTGATGATGGTCAACATGGACCCGCCGCTCCACACCCGGTACCGGCGGCTGGTTAACAAGGGGTTCACCCCGCGGATGGTGCGGGACCTGGAGGAGAGCATCCACCGGCGGACCGACGCCATCATCGACGCCGTCTGCGAACGGGGCGAGGCCGACTTCGTGACCGAGATCTCGGCCGAGCTTCCGCTGCAGGTCATCGCCGACCTCCTCGGCGTGCCGCAGCAGGACCGGCACGACATGTTCGACTGGTCCAACCGGATGGTGGGCAACGAGGACCCCGAGTACGGGATCACCGCCGAGAACGCCATGCAGGCCGCCATGGAGCTCTACGCCTACGCCAGCCAGCTCTTCGCCAAGAAGCGGCTCGACCCGGGGACCGACCTCATGAGCGCCCTCGCCCAGGTGGACATCGACGGCGAGCGCCTCTCGGAGATGGAGCTGGAGCTGTTCTTCCTCCTGCTGACCGTGGCCGGGAACGAGACCACCCGCAACCTCATCTCCGGCGCGCTCTACGCCTTCTTCCAGTTCCCGGAGGAGTGGCAGCGCCTGCTGGCCGACCGGTCGCTCCTCCCCACCGCCACCGAGGAGATGCTGCGCTTCGTGACGCCGGTGATGAACTTCCGGCGGACGGCCACCTGCGACCTCGAGCTGCGCGACACCGGGATCGCCGAGAACGACAAGATCGTGTTCTTCCACGCCTCGGCCAACCGGGACGAGGAGGTCTTCGAGCGACCGGACGTCCTCGACGTCACCCGGGACCCCAACCCGCACATCGCCTTCGGCGGCGGCGGCCCGCACTTCTGCCTCGGCGCCAACCTGGCCCGGATGGAGATCCGGGTCATGTACGAGCACCTGCTGGACCGGCTCCCGGACATCCACCAGGCGGGCGAGATGCAGCGCCTCCAGTCGCAGTTCATCAACGGCGTCAAGCACCTGCCGGTGGCCTTCACCCCCTCGGCGCCGGTGGGCGGCGGCTGACCGGCGGCTGACCGGCGGCTGACCGGCTCGTGCCCCGGCGCGCCCCCGAGGAGCTCCGCGAGGTCATCCGCGACTTCCGGCGGGACCAGATCGTCGAGGTCGCCCGCACCCTGTTCGGGGAGCGGGGCACCACCGACGTCGCCATGGACGAGATCGCCGCCCAGGCCGGCGTGGCCCGCTCCACCGTCTACGTGTACTTCGCCAACCGGGACGAGCTGCTGCGGGCCTGCCTCAACCAGATGTACCAGGAGCTCCAGGACGGCCTGGTGGGCGCCTGGGAGGACGGTGCGGGCCCGGCCGAGCGGCTGCGCGCCGTGGTGCGGGGGCTGCTGGAGCGGATCGACGAGCACCCCGCCTTCTTCCGGCTGGCCATGGCCACCCAGGCGACCGGCGAGAAGGCGGCGGCCGAGGCCGTGGACGCCGAGCTGTTCCTCATCGGCCTGGACATGGCCCGGATCCTGGAGGACCTGGTGGCCGAGGGGATGCGGACGGGTGAGTTCCGGCCCATCGACCCGGCACGGGCGGCGACCCTGGTGGGCCAGCAGATCTACGGCGCGCTCTCGGTTCGCGCCGGCGACCCCTCGCCGCTGCCGCTCGACGCCGCCACCGACGAGATTTGCGACTTCGTCCAGCACGGCCTGGCGGCCCCGGGAGGGACCGGCTAGCGCGACCGGCCGGCAGGCGTGCGCCCGCCCCGAGCACCACCACGAGCACGAGCACGGAGGGAACCGATGCACTTCGACCTGTGGACCCCGACGGCGAGCCCCTTCGCCACCCCCGAGCTGCTGGCCGCCATGGGCGCCGAGGCCGAGGCGCGGGGCGTGCACCGGCTGTGGGTGGGCGAGCACGTGGTGCTCTTCGACGAGTACGCCTCCCACTACCCCTACGCGGAGGACGGCCGCATACCGGCGCCGCCGGGCACCGGGCTCCTCGAGCCGCTCCTGACCCTCACCTACCTCGCCGCCCGCACGACCACGCTCCGGCTGGGCACGGCGATGGTGCTGCTCCCCCAGCGCAACCCGGTCTACACGGCCAAGGAGGTGGCGACCCTCGACTGGCTCTCGGGCGGGCGGGTCGACCTGGGCGTGGGCGTGGGCTGGCTCCGGGAGGAGTTCGAGGCGGTGGACGTGCCGTGGGAGCGCCGCGGGGCGCGGACCGACGAGTACCTCGAGGTCATGCGGACGCTCTGGTGCGACGACCCGTCGGCCCACGAGGGCGCGATCTACCGCCTCCCGCCGTGCAGCATGTTCCCCAAGCCCCTCCAGGAGCCGCACCCGCCGGTCCACGTGGGCGGGGAGAGCGACGCCGCCCTCCGGCGCGTGGCCCGGGCGGGCCAGGGATGGCACACCTTCAACCGGCTCCCCCACGAGCTGGCCGAGCCGCTCGCCAAGCTGGACGGGCTGCTCGCCGAGCACGGCCGGAGCCGGGCCGAGGTGGAGATCACCGTCTGCCCGTACTTCCAGGAGCTCACCCCCGAGCGGGTGGAGCAGTACGCGGAGGCCGGGGCGGACGCGGTGGCCGCGCTGTTCTTCGCCGGCAGCGCCGGGGACGTGCCCGCCATGCTGGACGCCCTGGCCCCGTGCCTGGAGCGGGCCGCCGCTTGCTGACTGCCGCGTCCCGGCCGACGAGCCGGCTCCCTCGGAGCACCTCGGCGGCTCACCGATCACAAGAGCGAAGCACCGCCGAGGCGTCCAGGACGGCTCGCCTCAACGTGCGTCCCGGTCACCCCGGATCGCCACCGTCGCGCCCTCGTCGCGCTGACACGCGTCGAACAGCTCCTGAACCTTGGCCATGGCGCGCCGGACGTGCCGGCTGGCTCCCGCCCCGCGGTCCTCCCCCTGTTCGCGCATGACTACGCGTCCGCCATCCCCATCACGTCGGTGACGCCCTGGCCACCGAGGGAACCGGCGAAGACGGCGTTCCCGAAGTGCAGGTACAGGGTGCCCGAGGTCCCGGACCGCTCGTACCACAGGTCGGCTTCCGTGCCGGACGATGTTGCGGTCACGTCCGACACCACGCCGTGGCCTCCGGTGGTCCCGCCTGTCGGGAGTGTCGTGGAGGTGCACCTACGACGCCTGATCCGAGCATGGTGACCCCCGCCGCCGGCTCGTGGCCTCGTCCCGCGGCGGCACGACCATCGCTGCCGTCGGTTCCGAGTCCAGTTGGGGGTCAGGCGGCTGGTTCCTGATCGCTTCTTCCGAGGTGGACCGGGACCCGGCGTTCGTCGCCGTCATCAAAGACAGCAACAAGTTCCAAGCGGGCACCGAGGGCCTCGAGGTACAGGCGAAGCGTCGAAATCCGGACGTCATCGGCGTGCTCGAGCTTCGAGATCGCGCCTTGGGTAACCTCGAGCCGGCCCGCAAGCTCGGCCTGGCTGACCGCCTGGGTGTGGCGAAGTTCGTAGAGGTGGATCTCCTCCAGGGTCTCGGTGCGTTTGGCCACAAGGCGCTCCTGGGCACCAGGGCGCGCGTCGACTTGCTTGCGCAGTTCTGAAAACTTGGATCGGGCCATCAGATCAATCCTTCTTCCTTCAGTTCGGCCAGGTATTCGTCATACCGTTCGTCGGCTAGGGGGATCGCCCGCTCATACCAGCTCTCCCAGTGCCCGCTCTTGTCGCCCCCGATCAGCAGGATGGCCTGCCGACGAGGATCGAACATGAACAGGACCCGCAGGACCCCATCTTTGGCTGCCCGCAGTTCCTTCATGTTGTGGTGCCGTGACGAGTGAATCCGCTCCACCACCGGACGGCCCAAATTCGGGCCTCGCTCGGCAAGCAGGTCCACACGGTCGGTCACAGACTCCTGTTGGTCGGCAGTGAGGCCGTTCCACCAGGTCGCGAAGTCGTCAGTGACCTCGACATCCCACACCCGTCTAGTATGAGCGACACCTCATTATGAGTCAAGACTCATGGCGATCAGCACGCGCCGCGAGCACCGCCGGCATCTGGAGGTCGTCGTCTGCGTCACCGGAGCACCCGAGGCTCCGTCGATGCGGTCCAGGAGGCTCACCGGAGGAGATTCTCGGCCATCGCACGGGTCCGGTCGTCCATCCCGCGACGCCGCATCGCCTTCCGGAGGTCGGATCGGGAGAGGGCGCTGGCCGCCCAGGCGAGGGCCTGGGGATCGTTGCTCGTCAGCATCCGGTAGGCGACCGTGGGCCCGAGGCGGCGCACGTCGACCCGATCCGGGTGCGGCACGTCCCAGAAGAGGTGGGCGAAGCGGCGCGGGAGGTGGCGGGCAGGCCGGCCCGGGGGCAACACGGGCAACACGACCCTGGCGATCGTGGGCGCCACCTCCGACCACCGCGGGGAGGTCCACCGGACCTGCCACGTCGACACGTCCCGCACCCGCCCCTCGACCACCCGGTGGGTCACCTGCTCGACGTACCCGGCTGCAACGAGCCGCCGGAGCGACGCACCGGCCGCCGTCGGGCTGATCCTGGCCGCCCTGGCGAGCGCGCGAGCCGACGTGAGGCCGAACGGGCGGCGGCTGAGCGCGGCCAGGGCACGCACGTCCTCATGAGAGAGCTCCTCCACAGCAGGGAACGAGTTGAGCTCCGCGGTGAGCCGTTCCAGGTCTCCCGCGTCCAGGCGGACGTGGCTCCCCGGGGTACGGTCCGGGCGCATCCCGAGGCTCCGGATCGCCCGGTGGACCCGCGGCACCGACGTGCCGAGGGCCAAGGCGGCTTGGCCCGCGGTGAGCGTGGAAGACCGTTTGTTCATATCGCCGTGCTATCAGGTGGCCTGCGGCTCGGCGCCCGGCTCCGTGTACACGTACTTGCCGCCGCGCAGCCACGACGCCCCGGCGGCCACCAGGCACGCCACCACGGCGAAGTCGAGCGCGGCGTGGAGGCCGTCCTCGAACGGCGCCGAGATGATCGAGGGGAAGAAGCTCCGCCCGGTCACCGTGGCCCGCTGCGCGGCCGAGAGGTGGGCGAGGGCGGCCGGGCCCACCAGGTGCTCCACCGGGCTGTAGCCGAGGAAGGCGGCGAAGAGGGTGGAGACCGGGGGGAGGTCCGAGGCGCTGTGGGCGTCCGCCGGGGCCACGCCGTGCACCACCAGGCCGTGGTAGAGCGCGGTGGGCAGGGTGGCGGCCAGGCCCACGATCATCAGGGTGAAGAAGATGCCGATCGAGAGCACCTGGGCGGCGTTCTGGAAGGTGGAGTTCATGCCGCCGCCCACGCCGCGGTGCTGCGGCGGCAGGCTGTTCATCACCCCGGCCCGGTTGGGAGCGGCGAACGCCCCCATGGCCAGGCCGTTCAGCAGGAGCAGCAGCCCGAAGGCCCAGTAGGGGAAGTCCACCGGCAGCAGTTCGAGCAGGAGGAAGGAGAGCGCCGCCGCCACCATGCCGCCCGAGGCGAAGGGGCGGGACCCGAAGTGGTCCGAGAGGTAGCCCGAGAGGGGCCCGGCGAGCAGGAACCCCGCCGTGAGCGGCAGCATGTAGATGCCGGCCCACAGCGGCGTGCGGGCGAAGCTGTAGCCGTGCAGGGGCAGCCAGATGCCCTGCAGCCAGATGATCAGCATGAACATGAGGCCGCCCCGGCCCATGCTGGCGAGCAGCGTGGAGAGGCTGCCGGCGGTGAAGGCCCGGATCCGGAAGAGGGGCAGCCGGAACATGGGATCGTGCACCCGCGTCTCGATCACCGCGAAGGCCACCAGGCACGCCACGCCGGCCGAGAGGGCGGTCAGCACCGTGGGGCTCGACCATCCCATGACGTGGCCGCCGTAGGGCTGGATGCCGTACGTGATGCCGATCATGATGCCCACCAGGCCCAGGGCGAACGTGATGTTCCCCGGCCAGTCGATCGTCCCCACCTGCCGCCGGGGCACCTCCCTGAGCTTGGCGTAGGCCCACACGGTGCCGAAGATCCCCACCGGCACCGACACCAGGAAGATGAGGCGCCAGTTGATCGGGCCGAGCAGGCCGCCGAGCACGAGGCCGATGAACGAGCCGCTGATGCCCGCCACCTGGTTCACCCCGAGTGCCATCCCCCGCTGGTCCACGGGGAAGGCGTCGGTGAGGATGGCGGACGAGTTGGCGATCAGGAACGCCGCGCCCACTCCCTGGAAGATGCGCATGACCACCAGCCACATGGCGGCGGCCGTGCCGCTCATCCACGTGATCGTCAGCAGCAGCGAGAAGAACGTGTAGATGGCGAAGCCGAGGTTGTACATCTTGACCCGGCCGTACATGTCGCCGAGCCGTCCGAGGCTCACCACCAGCACGCTGGTGACCACCATGAAGCTGAGGATCATCCACAGCAGGTAGAAGCTGTTGCCCGGGAGGAGCGGTGTGAGGTGGATCCCGCGGAAGATGTCCGGCAGGGCGATCAGCATGATCGAGATGTCGATGGTGGCCATGAGGACGCCGAGCGTGGTGTTGGAGAGGGCCACCCACTTGTAGCGGTCGTCCTGCGCGGGGTCGCGGTGCAGGAGCGTGCCGTTCCCTGCCCTCGCCGCCTCGCTCACCGCCATGCCAGCCGTCCCTGCTCGTCCTGCCCTGCCACGCCCCCGCCCCAACCTTACCGTTGACGTAAACGGCAGGATCACGCGGTGCGGGTCCCCCGTCCGCCTCCGGGCAGCCCCCGCGCTGTCACGGCCCCCACCTAACCTCCCACCATGCCCGCCCGCCCCCGGATCCCCGCCTCCCGGGCCCCGGGCGGGGTCCCCTGCCCCCCGGCCGCCGGCCGCTAGCGTCGGCACCGCCGCCATGCCACCGCGTCGCCGGACCTCGACCTCCAACTTCGGTGTCGGCCGTCGTGAGGCGCACGATGCGCGGGCCTTCTACGCCCGGTTCGAGGCCCCGGAGCTGACGGGGGACGAGACCGTCCTCTCCCCGTCGCCGGTCACCGAGCCCTTCGTCCACGGGGACGCCCGGCACATGGCGGCGGTGGCCGACGGGTCGGTGGCCCTGGTGGTCACCTCTCCCCCGTACTTCGCCGGCAAGCAGTACGAGGAGGAGCTGGACCGCCAGGGCGTCCCCAGCTCCTACCTCGAGTACCTGGGCCTGCTGGAGGACGTCTTCGCCGACTGCGCCCGGGCGCTGGAGCCGGGCGGTCGCATCGCCGTCAACGTGGCCAACCTCGGCCGCAAGCCCTACCGCAGCCTGGCCGCCGACGTGACGGCCATCCTCCAGGACCGGCTCCGGCTCCTGCCGAGGGGCGAGATCGTCTGGCGGAAGGCCGAGGGCGCCAGCGGCTCCTGCGCCTGGGGCTCGTTCCGGAGCGCCACCAACCCGGTGCTCCGTGACGTCACCGAGCGGGTGGTGGTGGCCAGCAAGGGCCGGTTCGCCCGGGCACGGACGGCGGCGGAGCGCCAGGCGGCGGGGCTGCCCCACCGCTCCACCCTCACGACCGACGACTTCATGGCCTACACCCTGGACGTCTGGGACGTCCCCGCCGAGAGCGCCCGCCGCGTCAACCACCCGGCCCCGTTCCCGGTGGAGCTGCCGGCACGCCTCATCCAGCTCTACACCTTCGAGGACGACCTGGTGCTCGACCCGTTCATGGGCTCCGGCTCCACCCTCGTGGCCGCCGAGCAGCTCGGCCGGCGCTACGTCGGGTATGACCTGGACGAGGGGTACGTGGAGCTGGCCAGGGCGCGTGTGGCCGAGGCCCGGCGGAGCCCCGGCCCGCGCCCGCCGGCAGCGCCCGCCGGTGGTCCGCGCCGCCGTCAAGACGCCGAACCGCCGGCGCGCGACAAGGGCAAGGCGGCGCAGGCGCTGGCCGAGGACGTGCTGGAGGACGCCGGGTTCA
>JBOGGH010000058.1:0-9472 GCA_050743905.1 Acidimicrobiales bacterium | reverse complement strand
CCCGGGTCCTGCAACGGCTGCTTGCCCTGACCGCGGTCATCTGGCACAACGACCGCATCGGTGCCCGACCCCATCGGTCCCTGCTGGCCTACGACCACTGATCCCTTGGAATTGATCATCTAGGACGGCAGCGACAGCCCGTCCATGAGCTGGCCCACGTCCTCGTAGTCGAGTGCCCGGGCAAGCCGGGCGAGGTTGATGGTGGCGACGTTGCGCTCGCCTCGCTCAATGGACCCGAGGTAGTCGAAGTTGATCCCGGCCCGATCGGCGGTGGCCTGGCGGGAGAGACCGAGTGCCTCCCGGCGCTCCTTGACCCGCCGACCGAGGGCGGCCAAGAGGCGGTCCTCCGATCTGCTGTTCACCACGCGAGCTGACAGGGATATGGACTATGAGTAGTATGGACTATAAGTCGTACAAAAGTCCTGCCCACCGGGCAGATCATAGAGAGGAGGGCGACCGTGCCCGAGGAACAAGACCCCCGACCCCAGGAAGGCAGCCCGGCGCCTGTCGCAGGCGACCGGCCGCCGGTGGAGTCCGGCGGCTTGAGCATGGACGAGCGCCTGTCGCTGCTCGCCTCTTACGTCCAGCCCGACGGCCGGCTGCGGGTACCGGGCCTCGTCGTCCCCGACGACGAGGGCAACGAGCGCATCGTGCTCGGGGTGGAGGACCGGCGCGCCTCGGTGGCGGTGCGGGTGAGCCCCACCTGGTCGCCCACCGGGACGACCGAGGCGGCGATCTTCGCCCAGGAGGGGGACGACGAGGACCTCTACGCCTACCCACCGTCGGTCGGCTTCGACGTGACCGCTGGTGGCAACGTCGTGGCCGCCCTGTCGGCGGACCTCACGACGGGGCGGGGTGTGATGGGGGCCGGCCACCCCGACCTGCACTTCTCGCCTTGGTTCAGCCCGGACCCCTGAGCGGGCCACCGGCCCGTTCGGGCCGAGCGGGTCCCGACCCGACGACGATCTCCCCACGGCCCAGGGCGATGCCCCCGCCCCCGTGGGGAGGTCGTCGCGTCCGACCCGCAACGGTTCGTGCATAGTCCGTCATGCATCTCGATCCCGCGGAGTGCTGCGGCCACCCCACCGCCACCTCCCGGAGCCGCCGACCCGCGTCCCCCATCCCCTACCGATCCTCCGAGTACCTGCTCGGCGTGGTCTACGCCGAAGGCTGGGAGGTGATGGTCGACGCGGCCCACCTGAGCTGGGCCCTGATCGACCCGGCCGCCGGTGGCCCGGCGGGGGAGTGGATGGCCCGGCGGGCGGCCATGCGCCGGGGCGTGCCGTTGCCGGCGCCGACGATGGCGGCACCTCGGATCTGAGCGGGGTCCATGCGACTCGACGGATGGCAACATCAGATGCAAAGATTGCGGATTCCGGTTGACGATGGATGGAGGGGGACAATGAACGGACTGAGCGACGGGTCGCGGCGTCACGTTGGAGGACATGTACGCATCGGGCTAGCTGCGGGTGTTCTCGCGGCCGCCGGAATGGTCCTTGTCGCCGGAGGGGCGGGTGCGGCGCCCTCCGCGAAGTCGGTGTGCCACCACGCGATCGCGAGGCATAAGACTCTCACTGCCTCCCAAATGAAGGCGTGCAAGAAGGCCAAGGTCAAGGTGCCGAAGAATCAACAACCCACCGCGGCCGCCGCTGCCCCATCCAATGCGCGCACGGTGCAAGGAACCCTCGTGACCTTGGGCGCAGGTTCGTTCCTTGGAGGTACCGACGTGGCCGCTGGGCTGTACGACGTTACGGCCGGAACAGGCCAAAGCGGTAACTTCGTCGTTCAGGGCAGCGACTCGTACGACGAGATTCTCGGTGGCACATCCTTGCTGGGTGGTGTGCCGACGGTTCGTGCAAAAATATCGAAGGGCGATCGAATCCAGATTTCTAGCCTGTCCCAAGTCACCTTTACTCCGGTGACTACGCCCTACGTGACCACCCACAGTCCTGTGACCCTTTACGCGGGGACGTGGACGGTTGGACAAGATCTTGGTCCGGGACGATACGTTGCGACTGCCGGCACAGGTCAGAGTGGAAATTTCATCATCACCAGTGCAGGCGTAGACGAAATCTTGGGTGGAACATCCACGTTGGGTGGGGTTCCGAGCGTCACTTTCACAGTCAGCAAAGGTGACGTGATCGACATTTCCAGCCTTAGCCAGGTGAAGCTGACACCGAAGTGAGTTAGGTCGAATTTCGGCCCCCCTGGCCCGCTGGCTGAGCGCCCATGCCGCCACAGTGGGACGGTCCGCCGAACAGTTGGAGCGCGAGATCGTGGTTCCCATCCTGCGTGCCGCGGGCGTCCCGACAGCCGCCGGCACCGAGGTGGCCCGCTCAGCCGAGCGCTTCGCCAACGAAGCGGGGGAGTGGCTGTCGGCGGTGGCCTGCGCCCGGCGGCGCCTGCGCGTGGGCTGGGTCGCCCCGTGGCTCCACACCGACGTGGTGGTGATCCGGGACGCCGGGGTCGCCGTCCGCTAGCGCGCCGTCCGCCGGCCCGGCGCGGGGAGTCCGGCGGGATCGTCTGGGCGAGGGAGGGCAGCCAGGCCCCCGCCGGGGCGGGGGCCGGTCCCATGATGGCTGGCGGACGAGTTCGCCACGGGCCCGTCAAGGCTCCCCCTCCGGGCGGCCTTCGGCCGGCCTTGACAGCCCCTCCCTCCGAGCCGGCCGGCGCTGGCCTGGGGTTGGTACCGCCGTGGGTACCGACATGCGTACCGGCACGGGTACCGGCGGGGATACCGAGACAGGAGGCGGCCGGTCCGGGCTCGATCCGGTACGGATGCGTGCAGCAGATTCGGCACGCTGACGGCCCGCCGGCCGGGCGGCGCCTTCGACCCACGCCCCGCCGGTACCAACGTGGCGCCCTGGGGATGGCACGGGGGAGCGAGCGCCGTGCCCCCACGCGCTCCCCCGGTGTCGATGGACCCCTGGGTCGGAGCAGAGGTCCCCGTTTCTCACCCGAGTGCCGTGCAAGCCAGAGGTGGGCCGACCATTCCCAGGTGTGAGGGACAGCCAGGGAACCGTGGGGAAGTCCGTGGGGAAGCCTCGACCGACCGCCGCGACGGTGGGGAGGTCGAGCGCCGCCGGCCCAGTGACGTCGGTGGGGAACTCCGGCGCCGACCATGGCGGCATGTGCGAGACGGCCGACCGACCAGGCCGACCGATGACCGAAGACGAGTGGATCGCTGAGCAACTGGCCGCGGCGCCGCCTCTGGCCGACGACGCCTGGGCGGCCATCGTCACGATCATCGCCAGACGATCTCGACCCGGCCCGGATCGAAGCGGCCACCCTTCACGGGCGCCGGCTTCACGACGACCGCCCGGACCACTTGGCCGACGATCGCCCGCCGGCCGTCCAGATCGAGGTTCGGCCACGACTCCGCCGCATCCGTTGGCTGGTTAGCCAGGGCCATCTGGTCACGCAGCCAGGCCGCCCGTTCGCTGCGGAGCTGGTTCACCTCGCCTTCCAACTTCGTCACCACGGGGAACACGGCCTCCGAGGACAGGTCGCCGTTCCCGAAGGCTGCCATCAGCTCGGACATCCGGTTGGTGGTGGCTGCGAGGTCCGCTTCTCCCGGCCACGGCTCGATCTGGTGAGCGACGTGGCGGTCGGAGAGGCGCGCCAGCACGAGTCGGGTCACCAGCTTGTCCAGGAGGGCTCCCGCCACGGTGATGCCCCCGCAGTTGGGGCCGTCGAACGCCACCTTGCAGGCGTACCTCCGTCCCGTTTCGGTCTTGTGGCTCGCGCTGGCGTACAGCTTGTTGCCACACCGCCCGCAGCGCAGCAAGCCGCTCAGGAGATATCGGTAGCCGCCGGGATGGGTGTAGGGGGCCGTGCGCGCCTGATCGGTGAGGTAGGCGCACACTGCCTCCCAGGCGGCCATGTCCAGGATCGGTGGCCTTCTTGCCATCACCCGCTCGCCGTGGGCATCGACGGCGATCTTCCCTTGGTGGAGGCAGTAGCCGGCCATGCGGGGAGAGATGAGCAGGCGCCGCAGCGTGGTCTGGCGCCACGCACGGCCGGTCGAGGTCAAGGCGCCTCGTTCGTTCCAGCGCCGGGCGATCGAGCCCATCGAGATCCCATTCAGCACGTCGACGGCTGCCTGGCGGATCAGCTCGGCCTCGGACTCGCGGATCGTCACCTTGTCGTCCTCGTAGCCGAAGGGCCGGATGCCGCTGCGCGGGATGCCCATTTGGGCGAGCTCCAGGTGCTTGCGCTTGAGACGCCGGGACGTGTCCATGGACGACTTGTTGGCGAAGGCCACCATGACCCTCGACATGGTCCTGCCGTCGGGCGTCGAGAGGTCGATATCGGACTGGACCGTGGCGAACACGAGGTCCCGGTGCTCGTCGAAGATCCGGATGGCTCGCTCCAGATCGACCGGCTGGCGGGCGAAGCGGTCGAGGTCGTACACCACCAGGCCGTCGATGGCGCCGGACTCCAAGTCGTCCAACATGCGCTCGAACTCCGGCCTCGTGACCTTGACCTTGAACGCGCTCACGTCGTTGTCCGTGTAGACGCCGGCCACGGTCCACCGCCGGATCTTGGCGAGCGCGCGGCAGTCGTCCTCTTGGCGGGTCACGCCGAGCCGGTTCCCCTCCGGGTCCTCGGAGATGCGTGCGTAGATGCCGATGTTCGTAGCCATAGCTGTAGCCTAACCGAATCTTCTCCGGGCTCAACACGGTGGTCCAGCTACGGGCGCCCGAGCACGCCAGGGGCCGGGTGCTCAGCCTCTTCATGCTGTCGCTCGGCACCGTCTACCCGGTGGGCGCGGTGGCCCAGGGCGCGGTGGCCGGCGCCGCCGGCGTGCGGGCCGTCACCGCCGGCGCCGCCGCCCTGCTGGCGGTGGTCCTGGTGGCGGTGGCGCTGCTCCGGAGGGGGCGCGCGTTCGCCGCCCTGGGCGCCGGGTGACCCGGTACGCTGCGCCGCCGTGGTGCGCGTCGAGGTCCTGACGGCGGCCGACGCCGAGGTCCGCCAGCGCCGCGCCGCCGGCGCGCTGGCCGCCGCCGGGTGCCGGGAGGGGGACCGGGTGGCCTTCTGCCTCCCGTCGTCGGCCGACCTCCTCTGCGCCGTGCTCGGGGCCGCCCGGACCGGCGTGGTCCCGGTGCTGCTGAACGCCACCCTGCTCCCGGCCGAGCGGGAACTGCTCCTGGCCGACGCCGATCCGGTGCGGTCGTTCCTCGACCCCGCCTCGCTCGCCGCCCTGGCCGACGGGCCGCCGGTGGACCTCGCCCCCCGGCCCCTCACCCGGCCCATGCACTACACCTCGGGGACCACGGGCCGTCCCAAGGGCGTGGCCACCGGGATCTGGTCCGGTGCCACGGCGGAGGCCGTCTTCCGCGACGAGGCCGACCAGTGGCGGTTCGACCCGGGCGACCTCCACATGGTGTGCTCGCCCATGTACCACACGGTCTCGGTGCGCTTCGCCGCCGGCACGCTCGGGTGCGGCGGGTCCCTGGCCATCCTCTCCCACTACCACGCCGCGACGGCCCTGGACGTCCTCCGCCGGCTCCGCCCGACCACCACCTTCCTGGCGCCGGTCCACCTCCAGCGCCTGCTCGCCCTCGACGCCCTCGGGGCCGACGAGCGGTTCACCTCGCTGCGCCTGCTCGCCCACGCCGGCGCCCCGTGTCCCCCGGTGCTGAAGCGCGCCGCCATGGCGCGGGTGGGGGAGGGCGTGTGCTGGGAGTTCTACGGCTCCACCGAGGGGCAGTTCACCGCGTGCCCGCCGGAGGACTGGCTGGCCCGGCCGGGGACGGTGGGCCGGGCGCGGGCCGGGCGCAGGCTCTTCACCGAGGACGGGGTGATCTGGTGCGAGGCCCCGCCGTTCGCCCGCTTCTCCTACTGGCGGGACGAGGCGGCCACCGCCGCCGCCTGGCGGGGGAGCGCCTTCACCGTGGGGGATCTGGGGCACCTGGACGGCGACGGCTTCCTCTTCCTCTCAGGGCGCCGGCACGACCTCATCATCTCCGGCGGGGTGAACGTGTACCCGGCCGAGGTGGAGGCGGCCCTGGCGGAGGTGGACGGGGTGGAGGAGGTGGCCGTGTTCGGGCGCGACGACCACCAGTGGGGCCAGCGGGTCTGCGCGGCGGTGGTGGGCACCGCCGACCTGGACGACGTCCGCGCCGCGGCGGCGCGGTCCCTCGCCCCCTACAAGCGGCCCAAGGAGTACCGGCGCGCCGCCGACCTGCCCCACACGGCCACCGGCAAGCTCCTGCGCCGCCAGGTCCCCGAGCACCTCGGCCTGGGCTGAGGCCGGCGGCGCTCGGGCCGGCGGCGCCGGCGGTCCCGAAGACCGCAGAGAACGGCGGGCGGTGATGCGTCGTCGCGATCGCTGTCCTGTATGGACGGAAGGCGACCGCTCGGGTGGCCGCAGAGGCGTACCTGGCCGACGGCTCGGTCTTGCTGAGCGTTCGTCGAATGATCTGTGCTGTCGGGCTCTTGGTACTCGAGGTGGTCGGTTGACGGGTGTCGTTCGGCGTGACGGTCGACCGGTGGCCAGCCGGCAGGGGGCCGGGTCGTGAACGCTGAGCGATGGGTCCAGGGACCCGTCCACGATGTTGTGGACCTGTCCGGTCCGGGATACGGTCCATGAGCTGAGCTGATCGGGCTCGCCCGACCTGCCCCGGCGAGGCGGTAGACCGAAATAAAGACTTGAAGATCGGACTGATCTTCGGTACGATGACTACGTGTCATACGAGGTCGAGTTCGAGCCCCAGGTGGCAAAGGAGCTCCGGGATCTGCAGCTCGGCGACCTCCGACGAGTCATGGACAGAATCGGAGGGCTCGCCGATGATCCCCGCCCGCCAGGCTGCGAGAAGCTCGCCGGGATGGCCCACGCCTGGCGGATCCGTTCGGGCAACTACCGGGTCGTCTACATGGTCGACGACCGTGACCGGGTGGTGACGGTCACCCGGGTCGGCCATCGACGGGATGTCTACAGGAGGAGATGAGCACGATGCTGGTGACGGTGACCGAAGCGAAGGCTCGGTTGGGCGAGTTGCTCCGCGAGGCAACGGAGGAAGATGTGGTCGTGGTCCGCCACGGCCATGCGGCCGCGGTGCTGGTCGGCGCCGAGCGTTACGACGCGCTCCTTGAGGAGCTTGAGGACCTGAAGGACCGCCTCTCGGTCTACGAGAGCTCTCAGTCCGAGGCCAGCCTTCGGATCGGGCTCGACAAGATGGCGGCCGAGCTGGGGGTGCGGTGAGGACAGCGGACTGGACCTGTCCGCTCCGGGGTACGGCCCACGATCGGATCTGAGAGGAGTCGTCACGTGCCCTACGCCACCACCAACCCCGCGACCGGCGAGATGGAGCGCACCTTCGCCGACCACACGCCGGAGGAGGTGGAGGCGCGCCTCGCCCGGGCGGCCGCCGCCTTCCGCGACCACCGCCGCACCGGCTTCGGCGAGCGGGCCAGGCTGATGTCCTCCGCCGCCGACCTCCTGGAGGGCGAGCTGCCCGACGTGGCGCGGATCCTCACCACCGAGATGGGCAAGACCTTCGCCGAGGCCAGGGGGGAGGTGGCGAAGTCGGCCATGGCCTTGAGGTGGTTCGCCGAGCATGCCGAGCGCCTGCTGGCGAGCGAGGAGATCGCCACCTCGGCCAGCCGCAGCCTCGTGCGCTACCAGCCGCTCGGCCCGGTGCTGGCCGTCATGCCCTGGAACTTCCCCCTGTGGCAGGTGGTCCGGTTCGCCGCCCCCGCGCTCATGGCCGGCAACGTGGGCCTGTTGAAGCACGCGTCCAACGTGCCCCAGACCGCCCTGCTGATCGAGGACCTGTTCCGCCGGGCCGGGTTCCCCGAGGGGGCCTTCACCACCCTGCTGGTGGGCTCGGACAGGGTGGCCGACGTGATCGCCGACGACCGGGTGGCGGCGGTGACCCTCACCGGCAGCGAGGCCGCCGGGCGGTCCGTGGCCTCGGCGGCCGGCCGCTCGCTGAAGAAGTGCGTCCTCGAGCTCGGCGGCTCGGACCCGTTCGTGGTGCTGGCCTCGGCCGACCTGGCGGCGGCGGCGTCCACCGCGGTGCGGGCCCGGTGCCAGAACAACGGCCAGTCCTGCATCGCCGCCAAGCGGTTCGTGGTGGTGGACGCCGTCTACGACGAGTTCGTGGCGCGCTTCACGGCGGCCATGGCCGCGCTGGCCGTGGGCGACCCGTTCAACCCGGCCACGGACGTGGGGCCGCTCGTCTCCGGGGCCCAGCGGGAGGAGGTGGCCGCCCAGGTGGACGACGCCCGGGCCAAGGGCGCCGAGGTGCGCTGCGGCGGCGAGGTCCCCGCCGGCACCGGCTGGTACTACCCGCCGACCGTGCTCTGCGGGGTGGCGCCCGGCATGCGGGCCTACGGGGAGGAGGTGTTCGGCCCGGTGGCCGTGGTGGAGCGGGCCGCCGACCTGGACGAGGCGCTGGCCCTGGCCAACCGGACCACGTTCGGCCTGGGGTCGAGCGTCTGGACCGCCGACCCGGCCGAGCAGGCTCGGTGCGAGGACGAGCTGGAGGCCGGCCAGGTGTTCGTGAACGCCATGGTGGTGTCGGCCCAGGAGCTGCCGTTCGGCGGGATCAAGCGCTCCGGCTACGGGCGCGAGCTGTCGGCGCTGGGCATCCGGGAGTTCTGCAACGCCAAGACCGTCTGGGTGGCGTGATGGCGGGCGGGCCCGCCCGATGACGGCCGGGCCGGGGGACCCGCCGGTGGCCTACCTCGACCACGCGGCCACCTCGCCGGTGCGGCCCGAGGTGGCCGAGGCCCTCCAGCCCTTTGCCGCCGGGCTCTTCGGCAACGCGTCGGGCAGCCACCGCCTGGCCCGGCGGGCCCGGGAGGCCCTGGAGGACGCCCGGGACGAGGTGGCCGACGTGCTCGGCTGCGCGCCGGCCGAGGTGGTCTTCACCAGTGGCGGGACCGAGGCCGACAACCTGGCCGTGCAGGGCGTGCTGCGGGCGGCGGCCGGCGGCGGCCCGGCGGCGGCCACCGTGGTGTGCAGCGCGGTGGAGCACGCCGCCGTCCTCGAGCCCTGCCGGGCCCTGGCGCGCGCCGCCGGGCGCCACGCCGGCCCGCCGGTGGTGCTGCGCGAGACGCCGGTGGACGGCGACGGGGCGGTGGACCCGGCGGGCCTGGCGGAGGTGCTGGATCCCGGCGTGGTGCTGGTGTCCGTGATGCTGGCCAACAACGAGGTCGGCACGGTCCAGCCGATGGCCCGGGTGGCCGAGGCGGTGCGGCGGCACGCCCCGTCGGCCGTCCTGCACACCGACGCCGTGCAGGCCGCGCCGTGGGCGGACGTGGGCCGGGAGGCCGCCGGTGCCGACCTGGTGTCGGTCAGCGCGCACAAGCTCGGCGGCCCCAAGGGCGCCGGCGCGCTGGTGGTCCGCGCCGGGACGCTGCTGGCCCCGCTCCTGTACGGCGGGGGCCAGGAGCAGGAGCGCCGGAGCGGCACCCACGACGTGGCGGGCGCCGTGGGCCTGGCCGTGGCCCTGCGGGCGGC
>JBOGGH010000057.1:0-9516 GCA_050743905.1 Acidimicrobiales bacterium | reverse complement strand
TCTCCTGACCGGCGCCGCCGGCCGCCGGCCGGGGGTGCCGCGGTGACGTGCCGGAGCGGCGGGGTGCCACGGTGACCGGCCGGACCCAGGTGACCGACGTGGTGGTCCTGGGGCTGGGCCCCGGTGGCGAGGAGGCGGCGGGCCGGCTGGCCGAGCACGGCCTGTCGGTGGTGGCGGTGGACGGGCGCCTGGTGGGCGGCGAGTGCCCCTACTGGGGCTGCGTGCCCTCCAAGATGATGGTCCGTGCCGCCGGCCTCCTGGCCGAGGGCCGGCGGATCCCCGGGATGGCCGGGTCGTCCACGGTGCGTCCCACATGGGCGCCGGTGGCGTCCCGCATCCGCGACGAGGCCACCGACGGGTGGGACGACCGGGTGGCCGTGGAGCGGCTGGAGCGCCGGGGGGCCCGGTTCGTGCGCGGCTGGGGCCGGCTGGACGGGCCCGGCCGGGTGCTGGTGGGGGAGGAGCTGTTCGAGCCCGGGGTGGGGGTGGTGCTGAGCGTGGGCACCGAGCCGTGGGCGCCGCCGGTGCCGGGCCTGGAGGGCCTGCCCTACTGGACCAACCGGGACGCCGTCGAGTGCGAGGCCGTCCCCGGCAGCCTGGTGGTGCTGGGGGGCGGGGCGGTGGGGCTCGAGCTCGGGCAGGTGTTCGCCCGGTTCGGCAGCCGGGTGGTGGTGGTGGAGGTGGCGGACCGGCTCCTGGCGCAGGAGGAGCCGGAGTCCTCGGCCCTGGCGGCCGAGGTGCTGCGCGCCGAGGGGCTGGAGGTGGTCACCGGGGCGACCGTGTCGCGGGTGGCGCACGACGGCGGCGGGTTCACCGTCCACCTCGAGGGTCGGTCCGAGGTGTCGGGCGAGCGGCTGCTGGTGGCCACGGGCCGGCGCCCCGACCTCGCCCGGGCGGCGGTGGGGACGGTGGGCCTCGACGAGCGCGCCGGCACCGTCCCGGTGGACGGCCGGTGCCGGGCGGCGCCCGGCGTGTGGGCGCTCGGCGACGTGACCGGCCGGGGCGCCTTCACCCACGTCTCGATGTACCAGGCCCGCATCGTGGTGGCCGACGTCCTGGCGCAGGCCGGGGTGGACGGCCCGGCGGTGCACGAGGGCGAGTACCACGCCGTGCCCCGGGTGACCTTCACGGACCCGGAGATCGGCTCGGTGGGCCGGACCGAGGCCGGGGCCCGCGAGGACGGCCTCCGGGTGCGGGTGGGCTCGGCGCGCGTCCCCGAGTCCGCCCGGGGCTGGATCCACAAGGCGGGCAACGCGGGCCTGGTCAAGCTGGTGGAGGACGCCGACCGGGGGGTGCTGGTGGGCGCCACCGCCGCCGGCCCCGCCGGCGGGGAGGTGCTGGGCCTGCTCGCGCTGGCCGTCCACGCCGAGGTGCCCACGGCGCGCCTGCGGGGGATGATCCTCGCCTACCCCACGTTCCACCGCGCCGTGGAGGCAGCGCTGGACGACCTGGCCGGCTGACGGTGCCCGCCCGTCCCCTGAGCACAGCCCAACGGGTCCTCATCAGGGACACGGTGCTCGGCCTGGCCGTCCAGCACGGCTTCGACGGCTGGCGGATCAGCGACGTCATCGACCGGACGGGTGTCTCCTCGAGGACCCTCTACAAGTACTACCCGTCGAAGGAGTACCTCCTCCTGGACGCCATGGTCCAGACCGCGGGGCGGGCCCTGCGGGGCTTCACCGACGGCACGGAGGTCCGGGGGCGGACCCCGCGCAGCCGCGTCCTCCGGACCCTCGGGATCCTGACCGAGATGTTCCTGTCCTCGCCGTCGAGCAGCCGGGCCATGGTGCGCTCCCTCACCTGCGGGCAGGACGCGGTCTCCCCGATGCTGCGGGCCTTCAACGACACGATGCAGCTCGTGGTGGCGCGGGCCCTCGCCGGTGGCGAGCCGGGGGACCCCGAGTGGGCGGCGGCCGGGGTGGTGCAGCAGGTGTGGTTCGCCGCCGTGATCGCCTGGGCCTCCAACGTGGCCGGGCCCGAGCACATCGAGGAGTCCGTGGTGCGGGCGCTCCGGCTGATCGGGGTCAACCGCTGACCGCCGCGGCGCCGAGTCAGCCCGAGGCCGGCGGCGGCACCTGCCAGTGGACCAGGTCCCGGCTGCGGGCCACGCCCACGGCGGCGTGCCCCCAGCCGTCGAACTGCGTCAGCTCGCTGCTCCCGGCGTAGAAGAGGTAGGAGTAGCCGCCGGCGGAACGGGCGTCGCAGAGGAAGGCGGCGTTGGCCGCCTCGTAGCCCACGCTGGACGTCCCGGTGCCGGTGTCCCAGGGCTGGGACGGCACCGCGAGCTCGCGGCCGGCCGACCAGTGCAGCCAGCTCGCCGGGTCCGAGGGGGCCCCGTCCAGGCGGAAGATCCACGGCTGGTCGAGCGTGTTGGACGTGGCCACCAGGCGCCAGGCCCCGGCGGCGTGGACCAGCTCGTAGTTCTCCACCGTGTCGCCGTAGAGGCTGATGTCCGGCCGGCCCACCAGTCGCCAGGGGCCGCGCAGCGAGCCGCTGCGGGCGTAGGCGATCACGAAGTGCTGGGGCCCTGTGCCCACGCTCGCCTTGTAGGCGAGCACCAGGCCGTGGCCGGTGAAGGCCAGCGCGGCGTCGATCTGGCGGTCCTGGGCCTGCGGGGCGAGCCGCGGGGCCAGGGGGTGGGGCGCCGACCAGTGCTCGAGGTCCGGCGAGGTCCGGTAGAAGACCTTGTCCTGGCCGCCGGCGGACGGGTTGGACTGGTAGGTGACCACGAACCCGCCGGCCGGGTCCCGCACCCCGTCCGGGGAGGCCACGCCCACCGTCCCGGCCTGGGCCGGCCACGGCCGCGGGGCGGACCAGTGGGCGAGGTCGGGGCTGGTGGCGGTGGCCACGTCCCAGCGGACCCCGCCCGGCAGCGCGGTGTCGTGGGTGACGTAGCTGAAGAGCATGTGCCACCTCCCGCCCGTCCAGACGACCGCCTCGTCCTTGGCCGCGGCGTCCGGGTACGAGAGGACCGGGTTGTGGAGCGAGGCCCATGCCACGTGCGGCGTCCCGCCCCCGGGGACCACGCACTCGTGGTCGGCGCCCGCCGCCAGGGCGCCCGGCGAGAGGGTGCCCGGGTTGGCGCCGGCGGGGGCCGCGGTGCCGCCGAGGCCGACCAGGAGCACGGGGAGCACGAGGATCGCCAGGGCGGTGCGGCGTGGAGGGTGCCCGGTCACGGCGTGCACGCTACTCACGGGCGTCGGCGGAGGAGGTGCCACCCGGCCCCCGTGCCATGCCTGCAGTCCCCGTTGACGTTCTGTTGACGGCGGGCGGGCACCGGTTTACGCCGCGTTGACGCCGCCGGGCGCACAGTGGCCGTATGGCCGACTTCCTGGTGGTGCTGGGCGTGCTCGCCTTCGTGGCCGGCATGCTGGCCCTGGTCTGGGCACTGGAGCGGGTGTGACCGTCGTCCAGGGCGTCCTGCTCGCGATCTCGATCGCCCTGCTCGTGTACGTGGGCGTGGCGATGTTCAAGCCCGAGTGGTTCTGAGCGGGCCGGGACCCGGGCCGGCGGGCGCCTGAGCCGTGAGCTTCTTCTGGACCGTCGTCGCCCTGGTGGTCGCCCTGGCGCTCGCCTGGCGCTACCTGGGCGCGTACATGGCGGCCGTGTTCGAGGGCAGGGTGCAGTTCCTGGCCTGGGCCGAGCGACCTTTCTACCGACTGCTCAAGACCGATCCCGACCGCGAGCAGACGTGGCAGCGCTACGCCGGCTCGCTGGTGGTCTTCTCCGGCGTCTTCATCGCCTTCGGGTACCTCCTCCTGCGGATCCAGGGCTCGCTGCCGCTCAACCCGCAGCACCTGGGGGCGGTGGGACCGGCGCTGAGCTTCAACACGGCCGTCTCGTTCGTGACCAACACGAACTGGCAGAACTATGCCGGCGAGACCACGATGTCGTACTTCTCGCAGATCGGCGTGCTCACCGTGCAGCAGTTCGTGAGCGCGGCGGTGGGCATTGCCGTGGCCGTCACCATGGCCCGCGGGTTCTCCCGGCGCAGGGCGGACACCATCGGGAACTTCTGGGTGGACATCACCCGGTGCATGCTCTACGTCCTGCTCCCCGTCGCCTTCCTGGCCGGCGTCCTCGTGGTGGGCCAGGGCGCCGTCCAGACGCTGGCCGGGCCGGTGACCGTCCACGACCCGCTGAACGGCGTGACCCAGACCGTCGCCCTCGGGCCGGCCGGGTTCATGGGCCCGATCATGCAGCTCGGGACCAACGGCGGCGGGTTCTTCAACGTCGACCTCATCCACCCGCTGGAGAACCCCACCGGCCTGACGAACCTCCTCTACGTCTTCCTGGCCCTCGCCATCCCCTTCTCCCTGACCTACACCTTCGGCAGGATGGTGAAGAGCCTCCGTGCCGGCGCAGCGCTGCTGGCCGTCATGGTGATCGTCTTCGGGGTCTGGGTGGGCCTCACCGCCTACGCCGAGCACCAGGCCAACCCGGCCGTCGCCCGCGGCGGCGTGGCGTCCCAGCCGGCGGGGAACATGGAGGGCAAGGAGGTCCGCTTCGGCGACACGTCCAGCGCGCTGTTCAACGTGGCCATGACCCAGACCTCGGACGGCGCCGTGGACAGCGCCACCGACTCCTACAACCCGATGGGCGGGTTCGGCCCGCTGACCGGGATGATGCTGGGCGAGGTCACCCCGGGCGGGGTGGGCAGCGGCCTGTACACCATCCTGCTCATGGCCATCATCGCCGTGTTCATCGGCGGGCTGATGATCGGGCGAACGCCGGAGTACCTGGGGAAGAAGATCCAGGCCCGCGAGGTGAAGCTGGCCGGGTTCGGCATCCTCGTCATGCCGATCACCGTGCTGGTGCTCACCGGCATCGCCGTGTCGCTCCACGCCGGGCGGGCCGCGCCGCTCAACGCCGGGCCCCACGGCTTCTCGGAGATCCTCTACGGCTACACGTCGCCGGGGAACAACAACGGCTCGGCCATGGCCGGCCTCACCGGCGACAACGCCTTCTACAACGTCACGCAGGCGGTCGCCATGCTCCTCGGGCGGTTCGCCATCATCGTGCCGTCCCTGGCCCTCGCCGGGGCGCTGGCCGCCAAGAACGTGGTGCCGGCGTCGCTCGGCACCTTCCGCACCGACAACACCATGTTCGTGGGGCTCCTGATCGGCGTCATCGTCATCGTGGGCGGTCTCACCTTCTTCCCCGCCGTCTCCCTCGGCCCCATCGTGGAGCAGCTCAGCCACGGGACGTTCTTCTGATGACCGTCGCCGCCACCGCCACACCCACCACGCCCGGCTCGCCGCCCTCGGCGCGGGGCGTGGGCGGGCAGCGGGGCCTGCTCGACCGCGAGATCCTGCGGGTGGCCCTGGTGGGCGCCTTCACGAAGTTCAACCCGCGGAACCAGGTGAAGAACCCGGTCATGTTCGTGGTGCTGGTGGGCTCGGTGGTGACCCTCTGCGAGGCCGTCGCCCACCGCACACTCTTCAGTTGGTCGATCACGGCCTGGCTGTTCCTCACCGTGGCCTTCGCCAACTTCGCCGAGGCCATGGCCGAGGGCCGGGGCAAGGCCCAGGCCGACACGCTGCGGAGGATGCGCTCGGAGACCGAGGCCCGCCGGCTGGAGGCGGACGGCACCGAGTCCAGGGTGGCGGCGGCGGAGCTGGCGAGGGGCGACCTGGTGGTGTGCGAGGCCGGAGACTTCGTCCCCTCCGACGGCGAGATCGCCGAGGGCGTGGCCTCGGTGGACGAGTCGGCCATCACCGGCGAGTCGGCCCCGGTCATCCGGGAGTCCGGCGGGGACCGCTCGGCGGTCACCGGCGGCACCCGGGTGCTCTCGGACCGGATCGTGGTGCGGATCACCGCCGAGCGGGGCCGGACCTTCCTCGACCGGATGATCACGCTGGTGGAGGGGGCCAACCGGCAGAGGACGCCCAACGAGATCGCCCTCACCATCCTGCTCTCGGTCCTCACCATCGTCTTCCTGCCCGTGGTCGTGGTCCTCCAGCCCTTCGGCCACTACGCCGGGGCGCCGGTGTCCGTGGTGGTCCTGGTGGCGCTGCTCGTGTGCCTCATCCCCACCACCATCGGCGCCCTCCTCTCGGCCATCGGCATCGCCGGCATGGACCGGCTGGTCCAGCGGAACGTCCTGGCCATGAGCGGCCGTGCCGTGGAGGCGGCGGGGGACGTCCAGACCCTCCTCCTGGACAAGACCGGGACCATCACCCTGGGCAACCGGATGGCCTCGCGGTTCATCCCGGCCGGCGGCCACACCGAGCAGGAGGTGGCCGACGCCGCCCAGCTCGCCTCCCTGGCGGACGAGACGCCGGAGGGCCGCTCGATCGTGGTGCTGGCCAAGGAGCGGTTCGCCATCCGGGAGCGGGTGCTCACCGGCGAGCACGAGTTCGTGCCGTTCTCGGCCACCACCCGGATGTCGGGGCTGGACGTGGACGGCCGCCGGATCCGCAAGGGGGCCGCCGAGGCCGTGCGGCGCTGGGTGACCGAGCAGGGCGGGACGGCGCCGCCCGGGCTCGAGGAGGCGGTGCACGAGATCGCCCGGGAGGGGGCCACGCCGCTGGTGGTGGCGGACGGCCCGGAGATCCTCGGGGTGATCGAGCTGAAGGACGTGGTGAAGGAGGGGATCCAGGAGCGGTTCGCCGAGATGCGGGCGGCGGGCATCCGCACCGTGATGATCACCGGGGACAACCCGCTCACCGCGGCGGCCATCGCCCAGGAGGCCGGCGTGGACGACTTCCTGGCCGAGGCCACGCCCGAGACCAAGATGGAGCTGATCAAGGCCGAGCAGGAGGGCGGGCGCCTGGTGGCCATGACGGGCGACGGGACCAACGACGCCCCGGCCCTGGCCCAGGCCGACGTGGGGGTGGCCATGAACACCGGCACCACGGCGGCCAAGGAGGCGGGGAACATGGTGGACCTCGACTCCAACCCCACCAAGCTCATCGACATCGTGGAGATCGGCAAGCAGCTCCTCATCACCCGGGGCTCGCTCACGACCTTCTCGATCGCCAACGACGTGGCCAAGTACTTCGCCATCATCCCGGCGCTCTTCGTGGCCACCTACCCGCAGCTCAACACGCTGAACGTGATGAAGCTCCACAGCCCCACCAGCGCCGTGCTCTCGGCGGTGATCTTCAACGCGCTGGTCATCGTGGCGCTGATCCCCCTGGCCCTCCGTGGCGTGCGGTGGCGGCCCAGCGGCGCCCAGGCCATCCTCCGGCGCAACGTGTGGATCTACGGGGCGGGGGGGATCGTGGTGCCGTTCGTCGGCATCAAGCTGATCGACCTGTTCCTCACCGCCGTCCACTGGTACTGAGAGGAGGCCCCCGCATGAGCACGCTGTCCCTGCACCTCCGCCGCTCGCTGGTGGCGGTCCTCGCCTTCACGACCTTTTTCGGGTTCGTCTACGCCCTCGCCGGGACTGGCGTGGCGCAACTGCTCTTCCGCCACCAGGCCGACGGCTCGGTCACCGCCGGCGGCTCGACCCTGATCGGCCAGAACTGGAACGGGTACAAGACAGGCGTCATCGTGGACCCGCAGTGGTTCCACGGCCGGCCGGACGCCGACAACCCGCTCGTGGCCAACGGCAAGGCCGGCGAGTCCGCCGCGTCCAACCTGGGCCCGCGGTCCAAGGTCCTCGTGACAGACGTCCGCAGGCTGGCGCGGGCGTGGCACCGGGTGGGCGTGGACCCCACGCCGGACCTGGTGACCACCTCGGGCAGCGGGCTGGACCCGGACATCTCGCCGCAGGACGCCCGGGCGCAGATCCCCATGGTGGCCAGGGCCACCGGCATCGCCCCGTCGCGCCTCCGGGCCCTGGTCTCGCGGCAGGCGAGCGGGCCCGAGCTGGGCTTCCTGGGGTCGAGCACGGTCAACGTGCTCCAGCTCAACGAGGCGCTGGCCAAGCTGCGGTGAGCGGTTGGCTCCCTGACGGCGAGGCCGCCTGGGGCGGCCGACCGGTGCTGCTCAACCCCCTCTACCGCCTGGGTCACTCCTCAATGAGCTGGTAGCCCACGCCGGGCTGGGTGCGCAGCAGGTGCCCGGCGTCGCCCAGCTTCCGGCGGAGCCGGTGGGCGTACACCCGGAGGTAGTGGGCCTCGGTGCCGTAGGCGGCGCCCCACACGTCGTGGAGGATCATCTGGTGGGTGCAGACCTTGCCGCGGTGGCGGGCGAGATAGGCGAGGAGGTCGAGCTCGCGGGAGGTCAGGTCGAGCGGCTTGCCGTCGAGGCGCGCCATGTGGTGGACCGCGTCGACCTCGATCCTGCCCACGGTGATGGTGGAGGGCTCGCCGGGCCCGGCACCGGCGGCCCGCCGCAGGGCCACGCGGAGGCGGGCCTCCAGCTCGGCCATGCCGAACGGCTTGGTCACGTAGTCGTCGGCGCCGGCGTCCAGGGCCACCACCTTGCGCTCCTCGGTGGCCGCGGCGGACAGGACCACGATCGGCACCCGGGTCCACTGCCGGACCCGCCGGCAGACCTCCACCCCGTCCATGTCCGGCAGGCCGAGGTCGAGCACCACCACGTCGGGGCCGGCCAGCGAGACCTGCGCCACGCCGTCCGCACCGGTGCCGGCCTCCACCACCTCGTAGCCGCGGGCGGTCAGGCCGATCCGCAGTGCCCGCCGCAGCGCCCGGTCGTCGTCCACCACCAGGATCCGGGCCATCTCAGGCCGCCGCCGGGGGTCCTGTCACCGGCAGGTGGGCCACCGGCAGCGTGCACACGAAGCACGCCCCGCCCCCGGGCGCGTCCTCGACGTGGACGGCCTGGCCGTGCGCCTCCACGAACGCCTTGGCGATGGCCAGGCCGAGCCCGGCCCGGCCGCTGCCGCCCACCTGCGAGTACATCTCGAAGACCCGCTCGCGCTCGCCGGCCGGCACCCCGGGCCCGTGGTCCCGCACGGCCAGCTCCACCACGTCGCCGGCGGCGTGGGCGCCGATCTCCACCGGCGTGCCCTCGGGGGCGTGGCGCAGGGCGTTGTCCAGCAGGTTGACGAGGACCTGCTGGACCAGGAGGACGTCGACGTCCACCGGGGGCAGGTCGGGCGGCAGGTCCAGGACCACCGGGGACCCGCCGTCCGCCGGGGTCCCGAGCACCCCGAGGGCCGCCTCCACCACCTCGGCCACGGTGGTGATGTCCCGCCGCAGCTCGAGCGTCCCGGACTGCAGGCGGGTCACGTCCAGGAGGTTGGCCACCAGGCGGTCGAGCACGTCCGACTGGTCCTCGATGAGGCCCAGCAGCTCCTCCCGGTCCTCCTCCGGGAGGGCGGGGGACGGCCGCCGCAGGGTGGTGACGGCCGTCTTCACCGAGGCCAGGGGCGTCCGCAGGTCGTGGGAGACGGCGCCCACCAGCGCCTCGCGCCAGCGGTCCACCTGCTCGAGCAGCTCCGCCCGGACCGCCTGCTCGCGGAGCTGGCCCCGCTCCAGCGCCAGCGCGGCCTGGTTGGCGAAGGCGCGGAGGAGATCCCAGTCGTGCGTGTCCGGTTCGGCCCCGGCCATGGCCACCAGCCCGATCGGGCGCCCGCGGGCGGTGAGGGCCAGGCGGACC
>JBOGGH010000056.1:0-9582 GCA_050743905.1 Acidimicrobiales bacterium | reverse complement strand
GTCGTCGCCGGGCCCTGGGTGGCGCGGTCCGGCCCGAGGCTGCCGATGGTCACGGGCTGCGTCCTGGCAGCGGCGGGGATCCTCGCCACCAGCGCGGTGCTGGGCGTGGCCGTGCTCGGCTCGATCGTGAACTCGAAGCTGACCGGCCAGCTCGCGGCCAGGCTGGGCGCCATCGGGATCCCGCCCAGCTTCCAGAGCCTGGTGCTGCGTGCCGTGACCGGCGGCGGTCTCGGCAGCAGTGGGCAGGCCACCAGCGCCGAGCACAGCAAGAACGCCACCGTGGCCAGGATCGCCACCAAGGTGGTGCACGCGGCCTACGACGCCTTTGGCGCCGGCCTGCACCAGGCCCTCGAGATCTCCGGGGCGCTGCTCCTGCTCGGCGCGGTGGTGGCCGCGCTCACGATCCACCGGAGCCACCACGGGGCCTACGAGCTCTGACGGGGCGCGAGGCCGCCGCCGCGATCGCTGCGCCGTTGTCGCATGGTTGGGTCGGGTGGTACAACCGGTCCGCACGCAGGCACCGATCGCGCGGGGCGGCGGGCCGCTACGTGGCCGAGAGGGGACCCGCACATGAAGTTCGCCCTGTTCTACGAGATCCCGGTGCCCAAGCCGTGGGGGCCCGACAGCGAGCTGGTGGCCTACCGCAACACGCTCGAGCAGGCGGTCGCCGGCGACCGGTTCGGATGGGACGCCTTCTGGACGGTGGAGCACCACTTCCTCCAGGAGTACTCCCACTGCTCGAACCCCGAGGTGCTCTACGGCGCCATCGCCGCGCGCACGGAGCGCATCCGCCTCGGCTACGGGGTGCGCCTCATGCCCCAGCCGTACAACCACCCCGTGCGGACGGCGGAGTCCGTGGCCGTGCTCGACCTGCTCTCCGGGGGCCGGGTGGACCTCGGCACCGGCCGGTCGTCCACCCGGGCCGAGCTGGAGGGCTTCGGCATCGACCCGGCGGAGACCCGGGAGATGTGGCGGGAGGCGATCGAGCACGTGGTGGGCTGCTGGACCGAGGAGGAGCACGAGTTCTCCGGCCGCTACTGGCAGATGCCCCGGCGCCGGGTGCAGCCCAAGCCGCTCCAGCGGCCGCACCCGCCGATCTGGGGCGCCACCACCAGTGAGGAGGGCCACCGCCAGGTGGGCGAGCTGGGCCTCGGGCTCTGCTCCTTCGCCGTGGGGGTCTCGCCGGACGAGGTGAAGCACAAGGTGGACGTCTACCGGGAGGCGGTGGCCGGCTGCACGGCGCCGCTCGGCGCCTACGTGCACAACGAGGCGGCCACCTTCACCATGGCGCTGTGCAGCGAGAGCAGGGACCGGGCGCTGGCCACCGCCCGCGAGTCCTTCGAGTGGTACCCGAAGACCGGTGCCCGCCAGATCGGGTCGGTGTCCGAGTGGATGGCCGAGCGCCACGAGGGGCTCGGGTCCTACTCGTACGCCGCCGACATGAAGGCCCACGACGACGACGGCTCACTGGACCTGCTGAGCCTGGAGTACCTGGTGGACGTGAACGCCTGCGTGATCGGCACCCCGGACGAGTGCGTGGAGATGTGCCGGCGGTACGAGGAGGCCGGCATCGACCTCCTCCTCTGCCTCGTCAACCCCTACAGCATCCCCCACGAGGCGGTGATGGAGACCATCGAGCTGATGGGCCGCCACGTGATCCCCGCCTTCCGCGACTGAGCGCGCGGCGCGCGTCAGACCCCTCTCGAGACCTACGACGCCTACGCGGCGTCCTCGGCCGTCCTGCTCCAGTCCACGCCGGACGGCAGCGGCTACTGGCTGGTGTCGCTCGACGGCGGGGTGTTCTCCTTCGGCGACGCCCGGTTCTACGGCTCCGTGCCGGGCGTGCCCCACGCGGTGATGGCCTCGGTCTCCCACTGAGCGGGAGCGGGGCGGGCGGGCGGCGCGGCCCCGCGGCCCCCGATCAGCCGACCCGGCCGACGAGCTGCTCGTAGCGGAAGCAGGTGATGAGGTGGTCCTGCACGAGGCCGGCCGCCTGCAGGTGGGCGTAGACCACGGTGGGCCCCACGAAGCGGAACCCGCGGCGGCGGAGGTCGGCGCTGACTGCCGCCGAGAGCGGCGTGCTGGCCGGGAGGCGTCCGGCCGTCCGCCAGCGGTTGACCACCGGGGTGCCGTCCACGAATCCCCACAGGTACGCGTCGAAGCTGCCCTCCTCCTCCTGGACCCGCAGGAAGGCGGCGGCGTTGGCCACCGTGGCCTCCACCTTGGCCCGGTTGCGGACGATGCCCGGGTCCTGGAGCAGGGCCTCCACCCGGGCGGGCCGGAAGCGCGCCACCTTGACCGGGTCGAACCCGGCGAAGGCGCGCCGGTACCCCTCGCGGCGCTTCAGCACGGTGAGCCAGCTCAGCCCGGCCTGCGCCGCCTCCAGCGTGAGGTGCTCGAAGTGGAGGCGGTCGCTGTGCACCGGCACGCCCCACTCCTCGTCGTGGTACGGCGCCAGCCACGGCCCGGAGGCCCAGGGGCAGCGGGGGCGGCCGTCGTCCGTCCACGCCGGTGCGGTGGGCTGGGGCACGGCCGCAGCGTACTGCCGCACCGCCGCCGGGTCCCCAGCCGACTGCCCCTCAGCCGCCAGCCCCGGGCGACCTCAGGCGCCGGCGGCCCAGGCCTCCCGGCCCAGCCGGTAGAGGACGTGGGGCTGGAGCCGGTGGTCGGGCGGCAGCCCGGGCTCCAGGAAGTCCTCGGCCGGATCCCGGTGCATCCCGAGCCGCTCCATGACCGCCTGCGAAGGGCGGTTCACGGCCGCCGTGAAGGACACCACCTCGTGGACCCCGCGGCCCTCGAAGGCGTGGCGGAGCGCCTCCCGGCCGGCCTCGGTGGCGTAGCCGCGCCCCCAGTAGCGGCGGTCCAGGCGCCACCCCACCTCCACGGCGGGGGCGAAGGGCAGCACCGGCTGGACCACCGACAGGCCGATCGCGCCCAGGAAGCTCCCCGTGGCCGCGAGCTCCACCGCCCAGTGGCCCATGCCGTGGCGCTCGAACCCGGCCTCGATCCGCCGCACGAGGTCGTCGCTCGCCTCCGGAGTGAGCGGCTCGGGGAAGTACCGCATGGTCTCCGGGTCGCCGTTCAGCGCGGCGAAGGGCGCGAGGTCCCGCGCCTCCCAGCGCCGGAGCACCAGGCGCTCCGTCTCGAGGCGCGGGCCGGGCGGGCCGGGCGGGCCGGGAACGGGGCTCATCCCTTCTCGGCCTGCTCCCTGGCCCACCGGTAGTCGGCCTTCCCGGACGGCGATCGCTGCACCTCCGGCACGAAGACCACCGCCTTGGGCAGCTTGTAGCGGGCGATGTGCCGGGCCGCGTGGTCCACGATCTCCTCGGCGCTGGCCCGTTCCCCGCCCGCGAGCTGCACCACGGCCACCACCTCCTGGCCCCAGCGCTCGCTGGCGCGGCCGGCCACCACCACGTCGGCGACCGCCGGGTGGCCGGCCACCGCCCGCTCCACCTCCTCGGCGAAGATCTTCTCCCCGCCGGAGTTGACGGTCACCGAGTCGCGGCCCAGGAGCTCGATGCTGCCGTCGGCCAGGTGCCGCGCCCGGTCCCCGGGGACGGCGTACCGCCGCCCCCCGACCACCGGGAACGTCCGGGCCGTCTTCTCGGCGTCGTGGAGGTAGCCGAGCGGCACGGCCCCCGTCTGGGCCAGCCAGCCGATCCCCTCGTGGCCGGGCGGCAGCACGCGGTCGAGGTCCTCGGACACCACCACCGTGCCCGGCCCGGGCGAGAAGCGCCCGGCGCTCGACGCGTCGGTGGCGACGGCGTGCATCTGCGCGCCGGTCTCCGAGGAGCCGGCGGAGTCGCTCAGGAGCAGCGAGGGCAGGCGCTCCTGCGCCATGGCCCGGACGGCGGGGGTGAGGGGGGCGCCGCCGTTGCCCACCACGATGAGCGACGACGCGTTGTGCCCGCCGCGGTCCAGCTCCTCCAGGAGCGGCCGCAGCATGGCGTCGCCCACGATGGTGAGGGACTGCACGCCCTCGCGGGCCACCGTCCGCCACACGTCCGCCGGGTCGAGCCGTCGCGGGTTGTCGGGGAGCACCACCGTGGCCCCCTCGGCCACCATCATGAAGGCGGCCCACTGCGCCGCGCCGTGCATCAGCGGCGGCAGCAGGCCCAGCTTGAAGCCGGTCCCGGCCGCGGCCTGGGCGGCGAGGGCCTGGTAGCTCCCCACCTGCTCCCAGGTGCCCACCCGCCGCCCGCCCATGGCGGCCACGAAGATGTCGTGCTGGCGCCAGAGCACGCCCTTGGGCATCCCGGTGGTCCCGCCGGTGTAGAGGACGTAGAGGTCGTCCGGCGAGGGCGCCACGTCCGGGCCGTCCGGCGACCCCTGGGCCAGGGCGTCCTCGTAGGGGACGGCACCGGGCAGCGGCTCGTGGCCGGACTCGTCCTCCACGTGGAGCAGGACCGGGACGGGTGGGAGATCCGGGAGGACCTCGGCCAGGGTGGGCGCCAGTGCGGCGTGGTAGACGATCGCCCGCGGCCCGGCGTCGCCCAGCAGGTAGCGGAGCTCCTCGCCCACGTAGCGGTAGTTCACGTTGAAGGGCGCCACCCGGGCCCGGTACGAGCCCAGCATCCCCTCGAGGTACTCGTTGCCGTTGTAGAGGGCCAGCGCCACGTGGTCCTGGCCCGACTGGTGGCCGGCGAGCGACCCGCGCTCGCGGTGCGCGCCCAGCCCGCGCCCGGCGAGGTACGAGGCGAGCCGCCGGGAGCGCTCGGCCATGGCGCCGTAGGTGACCCGGCGGTCCCCCCAGACCAGGTACTCGCGGTCGGGGACGGCGCCGGCCACCGTCTCGAAGGCCAACGCCAGGTTGAACTGCGTCCCGCCGCCCTTGCCGACTCGCTGGATCTCGCCGGTGGGCACGGCAGCGAGACTAAACGACGACGCCCGAGCCGCACGCCGCCGTGCCGGACGCCCCCCCGGGGGGTGACGGCCTGGGGAACGGCTGGGGACATCGGCGGGAGCGGCTGGGGAAGAACCCGCGGCTCTGGGGATACCGCCCGGTTTTTGTGGGGAGAAGATCTGGATTTCGTCACAGGCCCTTGACCCCGTCCCCGGGGCGGGCGCACGCTGGCACCTGTTCGGGTCGCCAAAGCCCGCCACAGCCGAAGCGAAGCCGCAAGGTGGAGCGGAGGCCGAGCCGAAGCGAAGCCGCAAGGTGGAGCGGAGGCCGAACCGAAGGGATGCCGAAAGGCGGACCGGAGGTCCGGACGGGAGGCTGAGAGGCCTGCCGGAAGGACGGCGGGGAGCGCTGAGAGGCGCTCCCGGTCGGGGCGGAGGAAGGTGTCCGGGCGTGGAGGCTCGCGAAGCGGGCCGGCGGCTTCCCTGGAGCTCGTCGGCACGTGCTCGGGACCGGGGTTGTCCGACACGGCCCAGGTCCCCGGCGGTAGCGGGTCACCGCGGGGTCGGCCCCGAGGAGCTGGACGGCTTCGGCCGGACGGTTACTCGGGGTCGTCTCGCGTCCGCGCCACCACGCCCGGCCCCGCCAGCACCGGGCCCCGGCCCTCGCGCACGTCGTCCACGCCGCACGGGTCGCCGGCCTCCTCGGCGCAGCGCTCGCACTCGAGCTCGAACGTGGTGTGGGCGATGCCGAACGGGTCCACCACCCGGTCCCGGACCTGGCCGCCCACCTCCTGGGCCTGCTCCAGCGTGGGGTGGCCGGTGAGCACGAGGTGCGCCGAGAGCGCCCGCACGTCACCGGAGAGGCTCCACACGTGGAGGTCGTGGACCTCGCCCACGCCGGGCACCCCGGTGATGGCGGACCGCAGGGTGCCGAGGTCCAGGTCCGGCGGCGTGGACTCCAGCAGGACGTCGGCGCTCTCCCGCAGCAGCCGGACCGCCTGCACCACGATCAGCGCCGCCACCACCAGGGCGGCCACCGGGTCCGCCCGGTCCCAGGCGCCCCCGCCGGTGGCCAGGATCACCACGCCGGCGGCGAGCACGGCGGCGGAGGCCAGGACGTCGGCGGCCATGTGGACGAACGCGCTGCGCATGTTGAGGTCGTGGCCGCCCTCGTGCAGGACCAGCGCCGCGGCGGCGTTGGCCACCATGGCCACGGCGGCCACCGCCACCACCAGCGCGGCGTCCACCTGCTCGGGGTGGAGCAGGCGCACCACGCTCTCGGCCACGATGGCCACGGTGACGGCGGCCAGCATCGCCGCGTTGAAGAGGGCGGCCAGGATGGTGCCGCGGTGGTTGCCGAAGGTCCGCTCGTCGCTCCGGGGCCGCATGGCCCAGCGGACGGCGAGGAGGGAGACCGCCACCGCCGCCACGTCCGTCAGGTTGTGGCCGGCGTCGGCCAGCAGGCCGGCGGAGTGCCCCACCACGCCGGCCGCCACCTGGCCCACCACCAGCGCGCCGTTGACGGCCAGGGCGGTGGCCAGCCGGGCCGTCCGGGTCATCCGCGCCGCTCCTGGAGCGCCCGGGTCACCCCTGGCCCGGGGCCGCGGTCGCCGCTGCCGGCGGCCAGGGGGACGCCGGGCGGTCGCCCCGGCCGACCTGGGACGCCAGGTCGGCCTGGACGAGCGCCAGGTCGTCCGGGTGGGTCACGCCGATGCAGCGGCCCTCGGTGGCCAGCACCCGGAAGGCCGAGGGCCCGCCCGCGCCCGCGCCCCCGTGCGGGCGGCGAAGGACCGCGTCCACGGCCTCGGGCAGCAGCACCTCGGCGTCCTCGGAGGCATGGCGCGCCGACGCCATGGCCCCGGCCAGCACGCCCGGCATCGCCGTGTCGAACCCCCAGAGGTTCATGGAGACGGGCGAGCCTCCGTCCAGCTCGGAGGGCGCGCCGCCGTCCTTGGCCACGAAGCGCCCGTCGCCGATCGGCGTCACCATCCGGCGCTCGGTCACCGACGCCAGGGTGCCGTCGGCGGCCACCTCGCAGATCCCCCGGGTGACCGGCGCCCCGCCCACCACGGCGTGGCGGAGGCGGTAGGCCACGAGGGCGTTGGTGGGGGAGGGGCCGGCCAGGTGGGCGGCCAGCAGGGAGAGGCCGTCCACGCCGTAGAGGTCGTCGGCGTTGGCCACGCCGAACGCCGAGCCCGGCTCGAGGTGGCCGAGCCCCGCCAGCACGGCGTCCACGGTGCCGATCGGCGCCGCCTGCTCGGCGAACCGGACGTCCACGGCGGCCGGCCAGGTGCGCCGGACGTGGTAGCGGAGGGCGGCCCCGGTGGACGGGCCCACCACCACCACGAGGGTGCCGAAGCCGGCCGTGAGGGCGTCCCCGGCCAGCAGGTCGAGGACGGGCTCCCCCGCGGGCCCGACCGGTGCCAGGGGCTTCACCCCCCCGTACCGCCGTGCCCGCCCGGCCGCCAGGACAACCAGCGCCGGGCCGTGCCGCTCCGTGCTCATCCCCCCCAGCGTAGGACGGCGCTGGCCCAGGTCATCCCCCCGCCGAAGCCGGTCAGCAGGAGCCGGTCACCGGCGGCGGCCCGGCCGTGGGCCACCGCGTCGTGGAGCGCCAGGGGGATGGAGGCCGAGGAGGTGTTGCCGTAGCGGTCGATCACCACCGCCGTGCGCTCCTCGGGGATGCCCAGGCGCTGGCAGGCGGCCTGGATGATGCGCAGGTTGGCCTGGTGGGGCACGAGCAGGTCCACGTCCGCCGTGGTCATGCCGGCGTCGACCAGCGCCCGCTCGGCCGACTCGACCACCACCCGCACCGCACGCCGGAAGATCTCCTTGCCGTCCATGGCCAGGTAGCCCCCGTGGTCGCAGGTGAGGAGGTGGCGGAGGGTGCCGTCCGCGTCCAGGTTCCAGCTCAGCAGGTCGCCCGGCCCCTCCACCGGCTCCACCACCACGGCGCCGGCGCCGTCCCCCACCAGCACGGCCATCTTGCGGTCGTCCCAGTCGGTGATGCGGCTCAGCGTGTCCGCCCCGATCAGGAGCACGCGGCCCGAGCCCACGGCCACCAGGCCGGCCGCCGCCACCAGGCCGTAGACGAAGCCGGAGCAGGCGGCGTTGAGGTCGAAGGCGCCGCCCGCCGTCCCGAGCGCCGCCTGCACGGTGGCGGCGGTGCCGGGCACCAGGGCGTCCGGCGTGGTGGTGGCCAGCAGCACCACGTCGATGTCCGACGGCTCGAGGCCTGCCCGCTCCAGCGCCCGGCGGCCGGCCTCGGCGGCCAGCTCCGAGGTGGTGCCGCCCACCCTGCGCTCCCGGATGCCGGTGCGCTCGGTGATCCACTCGTCGCTGGTGTCCAGCCGCGCCGAGAGGTCGTCGTTGGTCACCACCTTGTCCGGGACGGCGATCCCGCAACTGTGCACCCGGATGCCGGTGCTCACGACCGGCTCCCGGCGGCCACGGCGTGGACACCCACGAACGCCGCGTCGCCCTCCAGCACGCCGCCGGTGTTCACGGCCAGCCCCAGCCGCGCCCCCTCCACCTGCCGGCCGGCGGCCCGGCCGCGGAGCTGGGTGGCCAGCTCCACCACCTGGGCGATGCCGGTGGCGCCGAGCGGGTGGCCCCGCCCCACCAGGCCGCCGCTGGGGTTGACGGTGAGCCCGGGCCCGCCGATGTCGGTGTGGCCGGCCGCCGTGGCGGGCCCCGCCTCGCCGTGGCCGAAGAGCCCGAGCGACTCGAGGGCGTAGATCTCCTCGGCGCTGGTGGCGTCGTGCACCTCCACCAGGTCGAAGTCGTCCGGGCCGCAGCCGAGCTCCTCCCAGGCGTCCCGGGCCGTCTCGGCCAGCCGGTCGTGGTAGTCCACGCTGCCGTCGCCCGAGCGAGCCATCGAGCCGATGATACGGGGCGCCGCGGCGGGGGCGCCGGATGCCGCGCCGAGGACCACCGCCGCCGCACCGTCGGTGAACGAGCTGCACATCAGCCGGGTCAGCACGCCGGCCACCTGGGGGGCGGCCAGCACCTCCTCCACCGTGGCCGCCCGCTGGACCTGGGCCAGGGGGTTGCTGGCGGCGTTGCGCCGCGCCTTGGCCGCCGCGGCGGCGATCTGCTCGATCGTGGTGCCCCGCTCGGCCATGCACTGCCGGGCCCAGAAGTCGTTCAGGCTCATGAGGATGCTCCCGCCGGGATTGTCCTCGGCCCGGAACCGCGCCCGCATGTCCCCGCGGTAGTCGGCCGGGAGCCCGTCCTCGATGCCGGCCAGCGTCGCCTCCCGGTCGCCGGTCCACATCTTCTCGGTGCCGAGCACGAGCACCGGTCCGCCCCCGGCACGAACGGCCATGGTGCCCAGATGGAGGGCCGAGGCCCCGCCGGCGCACGAGTTGTCCACGTTCACCACCGGCACGTCGCCCAGGCCGGCCTTGCGCAGCCACGACTGACCCCGGACGCAGCCCTGGTCGCACAGTCGCCCGCCGAGGGCGTTGCCCGCCACCACCAGCGTGAGCCGGTGGGCCTCGATCCCGGCGTCGCCCAGGGCCTCGTGGACCACCTGGTGGGCCATGGCCTCCGGCGTGAGATCCCGCCGGCTCATGTCGGTCATCCCCGTCCCGAGGATCGCCACGGGATCCATACGCGTCATGCCAGCACCTCCGCTCTGGTACTACCTGTAGTAGGAACTCGGGTAGGACCCCTGGTACCACCATTGCGAACAGGTGGAACGGCCGGATCGGCGGCCGAGGGGTCGTGCCCGATGGT
>JBOGGH010000055.1:0-9619 GCA_050743905.1 Acidimicrobiales bacterium | reverse complement strand
GGCCCGGGCCGCCGCCGACGCAGTACCGGTCCCGACCGAGCCGGCGCCGGCGAGGAGGGCGCCCAGGGCCTTGAGGTCGAGCCCCACGCAGAAGTGCGGGCCGCGGGCCGCCAGCACCACGGCGCGCACCTCGTGGTCGGCCGAGAGGCGGGCCATGGCGGGCGGCAGGTCCTCCCAGAAGTCGGGGCCCATGGCGTTGCGGGCCTCGGGGCGGTCGAGCCAGAGCGTGGCCACGGGGCCGTCCCGATCGAGCGTGAGGACCGCCGAGGAGAGGTCGTCACCCATGCCGGCACGCTACCCCCGCGCCCGTTGCCGTTCGCCGGTCCCCTCCCGGGGGGACCCGGGCGCCCAGCCACTAGGCTGGCGGGAACCCCCGGCGGGCACCGCCCGCGCCCGGTGGCACCGTCGCCCGCCTGCCGCCTGATCGAGAAGAGGTCCCAGCCCTGCCCACCTTCACCGTCGACGTCGCGACCGGCCTGCCCGGGCCCGAGTGGCTGGTGAGGCGGCGGGCGGAGGCGTTCGACGACGTCGTGTCGGCGCCGCTGCCGTCGGAGAAGGAGGAGGTCTGGCGGTACTCGCCCATCGACGACCTCGACCTGGACGCCTTCGGCCCGGTGCCCCCGGCCCCGGCGGGCGCGCCGCCGCTCGTTCCCGCCGGCGAGGCCTTCGTGGAGGGGACGGCGGCCGACCTCGCCGCCCGGTCGGCGACGGTGGTGGTGCGCGACGGCCGGCCGGTGGCGGCCGACCTCTCCCGCCTCCCCGGTGACGTCACGGTGGCCGGCCTGGTGGGGGGCGACGGGCCGCTGCCCGCGGCCGGGGGGTCAGGGCGCCAGCCGCCCGTCCCCGGTGCCGTGCTGGCCGGCGGCGACGCGCTGGTCCGGCTGAACGACGCCTTCCTGCCCGACGCGGTCGTGATCGACGTCCCCGCCGGCGTGGAGCTGGACGAGCCGGTCGTGGTGCTGCACTGGTGCGGCGGCTCGGCACCCGCCGTCGGCGGCGAGGCCGGGGAGGCCGGGGAGGTCGGGGAGCCGGGCGGTCCGGCACCGGCGTCGTTCCCGCGGGCGGTGGTCCGCGTGGGCGCCGGGGCCAGGGCGAGCGTGGTCGAGGTGGTGGCCGGGGCCCCGGGCGACCGTCGGTCCCTCGTGGTGCCGGTGACCGAGCTGGAGGTGGAGGACGGCGGCCGGCTGTCCTACGTGGCCCTGCAGGTGCTGGGCACCGGGGCGTGGCACCTGGGGCGCCTGGCGGCGCGGGTGGGGAGGGACGCCACGCTCCGCACCTTCACCGTCGGCCTCGGCGGCGCCTACGACCGCATGCGCGCCGACGTCGCCGCCGCCGGCACCGGCGCGCACTGCGAACTGCGCTCCGCGTACCTGGGGACGGGGAGCCAGGTGCACGACGTCCGGACGCTCCAGGACCACCTCGCCGCCCACACCACGAGCGACCTCCTCTGCAAGGGCGCGGTGGCCGGGCAGTCGAGGTCCGTGTACAGCGGGCTCATCCGCGTGCGGCACGGCGCCGTCCGGGCCGAGGCGTTCCAGACCAACCACAACCTCGTGCTCGACCGGCGCGCCCACGCCGACTCGGTGCCCAACCTGGACATCGAGGAGAACGACGTGCGCTGCAGCCACGCCTCCACCGTGGGGCCGGTCGACGAGGACCAGCGGTACTACCTCGAGTCGCGGGGCGTCCCCCCGGGGCGGGCCGAGGAGCTCATCGTGCTGGGGTTCTTCGACGACATCGTGGAGCGGTCGCCGGTGCCCTCGGCCACCGGCCGGCTCCGCCGGGAGGTGGGCCTGCGGCTGGCCGGGGCGCTGGGGCTGGAAGGCGGCCGGGAGGCCGGCCCCGGGACCGGTGCCGGCCCCGGGAACGGTGCCGGTGGCGACGGGGACGCGGCCGGTGGGTGACCGGGCGGTGCTCTGCCGGCGAGACGACCTGGCCCCGGGCGAGGCGCGGCGGTTTGACGTGGCCACGCTGCGGATCGCGCTGGTGCGCATCGGCGACGCCTTCCACGCCGTGGGCGACGAGTGCAGCCACGAGGACTACTCCCTGGCCGAGGGCGAGGTGTGGGCAGACGAGTGCGAGCTCGAGTGCCCGCGCCACGGCAGCACCTTCAGCCTCCTGACCGGCGAGGCGTGCACGCTGCCGGCCACCAAGCCGGTGCCGGTCTACGAGGTGGTGCTGGACGGCGACGACGTGTGCGTGGTGCTGCCGTGACCGACCACGTGCTCGAGATCCGCGACCTGCACGCCGAGGCCGGCGGGCGCGAGGTGGTGCACGGCGTGGACCTGACCGTCCGGAGCGGCGAGGTCCACGTGGTGATGGGGCCCAACGGCTCGGGCAAGAGCACCCTGGCCCACGCGGTCATGGGCCGGCCCGGGACCACGGTGACCCGGGGCAGCATCCGGCTCGACGGGCTCGACCTGGTGGGCCGGCCGAGCTGGGAGCGGGCCCGGGCGGGCCTCTTCCTGGCGCTGCAGCAGCCCATCGAGGTCCCCGGGGTGCGGCTGGCACCGGTGATGGTCGAGGCGCTGGCCGGACGCCCGGGACGGGGGGGCCACGAGGCGGTCGCGGACCGGCTGCGCGCCGAGGCCGCGGCCATCGGGTTCGACGAGCGGTTCCTCGACCGCCCGCTGAACGTGGACCTCTCCGGCGGCGAGCGCAAGCGGAACGAGATCGTCCAGCTCGGCGTGCTCCGCCCCCCGTTCTGCGTCCTCGACGAGATCGACTCGGGGCTGGACGTCGACGCGCTCGGCGCCGTGGCGCGACGGCTGGAGCAGGCCACCACGGACTGGGGGCTCGGCGTGCTGGCGGTCACCCACTTCCGGCGCCTCCTGGTGGAGCTGCGGGCGGACGCCGTCCACGTGCTGGTCGGGGGGACGCTCGTGGCGAGCGGCGGGCCCGAGCTGGCCGGGGAGCTCGAGCACACGGGCTACGCCGCCTACGGGCTGGCCTGACGGGCGAACCTTACGACCACCTGACGGAAAGTCCTGGTGACGCTCGGTTTCGAGCGCCGCTTGCTAGCGTGGGGCCGTGGCCAGCAGTCGTCCGCCGGGCGACCCCTTCGGCTCCCCGTACCGTCGCCGGCGCGGCAGCCCGTCGTACGAGGACGGGCTGCGGGTCCTGGGGTCCCAGATCGGAGGCGGGCCCGACCGCGCCCCGGTGGCCAACGAGTCCGGCCTGCGCGCCCTGGGCGACCAGGTGGACGAGGCAGGTGGTGGTGGTGGTGGCGGCCGGCGCGGCGGAGGGCGCGGGCCGGGCGGGGGAGGCCGGGGAGGACACGGGCCCGGCGGCGGCCGGCGGCGCAACGGGCGCAAGCGGTGGAGCACCCGGCGGAAGATCCTCACGCCGATCGTGGCCCTGGTGGTGCTCGCCCTCCTGGTGGTGGGCGGGGCCTACGGGTACGCGCGCTACCGCTACGACCAGATCAAGAAGGTGCACGTGGCCTCGGAGCAGCAGCAGGTCACAGGCCAGCCTTTCAACATGCTGGTGATCGGCTCCGACACCCGGGTGGGCGACAAGTCGGGGACACAGACATACGGCACAGCGTCCCAGGTGGGCGGCCAGCGCAGCGACGTCACCATGATCTGGCACGTGGACCCGGCCACCAAGCAGATCTCGGTCATCTCGATCCCCCGGGACACGCTGGTCTCGATGGTGGGCAAGAACGTCACAACATTCGGCCAGTTCAACCGGATCAACTCGTCCTACAACAGCGGCCCCACACTGCTGGTGCAGACGATCCAGGACAACTTCGGGATCCCGATCAGCCATGTGGTCCAGGTGAACTTCTCCGGGTTCAAGGGCGCCGTCAACGCGCTCGGCGGCATCCACATGAACTTCAAGTACCCCACCCGCACATTCAACGAGACACCCGCGACATACGGGGTCAACGAGTCCGGCCTGAACGTCGGCACGCCGGGCTGCGTCCTCCTCACAGGGACCCAGGCCCTGGCGGTCGCCCGGAGCCGACACTTCCAGTACTACGCCACAGGCCAGTGGAACACAACACCGTCGGGCGACCTCGGCCGGATCAAGCGCCAGGACGGCTTCCTCCGCGCCCTCATCGACGAGGCCAAGGGCAAGTACAACCCGCTCACGCTCAACGCCTTCCTGGGCTCCCTGCCGCAGGGCCTGGCGATCGACACAGGCTTCTCCCTGAGCCAGATGATCGGCCTGGCCGAGGACTTCCACGGGATCAACCCGACAGCGATCCAGACCACCACGCTCCCGACCTTCACAGTGGGCTACGTGACACCGTGGGGCGACGTGCTCTTCGTCCAGCAGCCCGAGGCGCAGCAACTGCTGGTGTCCGTGTTCGGGAGCGAGCTGACCACGCCGTCGTCCCCGCCGCCCAACACAGCGCTCGTGTCCGCCCAACCGCCGGCGGTGACAACGGGCGGCTCGGCCGCCACCGGGACAGCGGCGCCCGCCGGAGGGACCACATCGGGCACAGCCGCCTCGGGCGGCGCGACCACGGCGACCACCTCGCCGCCGCCGCCCTCCTACGACCCCACCCCCTGCTGAGGGGCGGCAACCGGGCAGGCGGTGGCCCGCCTCAGCCGTCGCCGAGCTCGTGCAGGCCCTGGGAGAGGGCGTTCCAGCTCAGCGTGGCGCACTTGATCCGGACGGGGAACTTCACCACGCCCTGCAGCGCCGCCAGCTCGCCGAGGCCCTCGAGGTCCACGGCTACGGGCTCGTCCCCGTCCGCCGCGGCGCCGCCTGCCGCCCCGTCCCCGTCAGTCCCGTCGCCGTCCGCCGCGCCCTCGCCCCCCAGCGAGGCCTCGTGGATGGACATCATGGACTTGAAGGTGCGGATGAGGCGCTGCACCTCGTCCAGCGGCTTGCCCTTCACGGCGCCGGACATCAGCGAGGCGGACGACTGGCTGATCGAGCACCCGGTGCCGCCGATCTTGATGTCGGCGAGCGCGCCGTCCTCCACCTCGAGGGTCACCACCACCTCGTCGCCGCAGAGCGGGTTGAACCCCTCCACCCGGTGGGCGGGCGGCGAGGGCAGCTCCCCGCGGTTCCGCGGCGACCGGTAGTGGTCGAGGATGATCTCGCGGTAGAGCTCCTCGAGGTCCGGCATCAGCGGCGTGCCCCGCAACGCGTCCGGGCCGCGACGCGGCAGCGGTCCTGCACGGGCGGCTGCGGCGGGCGGCGGGTCACCCGAACAACCTACCGGCTTCCACCAGGCCCTCGATCAGCACGTCGACGTCGTGCTCGTCGTTGTAGAGGCCGAACGACGCCCGGGCCGTGGCCTGGACCCCCAGCCGCCGCATGAGCGGCTTGGCGCAGTGGTGGCCGGGCCGCACGCAGACGGCGAACTGGTCCAGCACCTGGGCGAGGTCGTGGGGGTGGACGTCGCGGTAGGCGAGCGAGAGCACCCCGCCCCGGTCCTCCCCGGCCGGCGGCCCGAAGACGCGGCAGTCGGCGCCGAACCGGTCGGCCAGCGCGTCGAGGGCGTAGCGGGTGAGCGCCCGCTCGTGGTCCCTGACCCGGCTCATGCCCACCGACGTGAGGTACTCGACCGCGGCGGCCAGGCCCACCGCCTCGGCGATCGGCGGCGTCCCCGCCTCGAACCGCTGGGGCGGCTCGGCGGGGAGGAACCGGTCGGTCCGGACGTCGAGGATCATCCCGCCGCCCCCCAGGAAGGGGGGCATGGCGTCCAGCAGCTCGGCCCTGGCCCAGAGCACGCCGATGCCCGTGGGGCCCAGCATCTTGTGGGCGGAGAACGCCAGGAAGTCCACGCCCAGGCCGCCCACGTCCACCGGCAGGTGGGGCACCGACTGCGCGCCGTCGGCCACCACCAGCGCGCCGGCGGCGTGGGCCGCGGCGGCCACGTGGGCCAGGGGGTTGACGGTGCCGAGGACGTTGGACATGGCGGTGATGCCCACCAGCCGCACGCCGTCGAGCAGCCGGTCGAGGTCGGCGAGGTCGAGCCGGCCGTCGTCGTCCACCGGCACGTACCGCAGCACGATCCCCCGCTCCTCGGCCAGGGTGAGCCAGGGCACGATGTTGGCGTGGTGCTCCATCTCGGTGAGGAGCACCACGTCGCCCCGGACGAGGTTGGTGCGGGCCCAGGCGTGGGCCACCAGGTTCAGGGACTCGGTGGCGTTCTTGGTGAACACCACCTCGCGGGCCGGGTCCGGCGCGCCGATGAACCGCCCCACGGCCACGCGGGCGTCCTCGTAGCGGCGGGTGGCCTCCTCGGCGGTGGCGTAGACGCCGCGGTGGACGTTGGCGTGGGTGGTCTCGTAGTACCGCTCCATGGCCCCGAGCACCTGGCGGGGCTGGAGCGCGGTGGCCGCCGTGTCGAGGTAGACGATGGGCCGCTCGTGCACCGACCGCGCCAGGAGCGGGAAGTCCTTGCGCACCGCCTCCACGTCGAGGGCCGCCGCACCGGGCCCGTCCACCGCCGTCACCGTGCCGCCGCGTGCCGTGGTCGCCATCTCAGCTCCGCCATTCGTCGTAGCCCCCGTGCTCGATCCGCCGGGCCAGCTCCGGGCCGCCCTGCGCCGCCACCCGGCCGTCCACCAGCAGGTGGACGTGGTCCGGCACCAGGTCCTCCAGTATGCGCTGGTAGTGGGTGACCACGAGCACCCCGAGGTCGGGGTGGGCCTCGCGGACGGTGTGCACGCCGCGGCCCACCACCCGCAGCGCGTCGATGTCCAGCCCCGAGTCGGTCTCGTCCAGCACGGCGAGGTCCGGCTCCAGCAGGGCCATCTGGAGGATCTCGTTCCGCTTCTTCTCGCCGCCGGAGAACCCCTGGTTGAGGTGGCGCTCGCCGAAGGCCGGGTCCATGCCGAGGCGCTCCATCCACTCGGTCATCGCCAGGCGCACCTCGAGCACGGACAGGTCGGTGCCGCGCCGCGCCGACATGGCCTGCCGGAGGAACTGGGTCACGGACACCCCCTCGATCGACTCGGGGTACTGGAAGGCCAGGAACATGCCGGCCTTGGCCCGGGCGTCGGTGGACCAGTGGGTGACGTCCTCGCCGCGGAACCGGACGGCGCCGCCCGTCACCCGGTACCCCGGGTGGCCCAGCAGCGTGGCGGCGAGGGTGGACTTGCCGGCGCCGTTGGGGCCCATGAGGGCGTGGACCTCGCCGTGGCCGATCCGCAGGTCCACGCCGCGCAGGATCTCGGCCCCGTCGGCCGCCACGTGGAGGTCCTCGACGGCCAGCAGCGGGGGAGCGGGGGGCGCCACGTCCGAAAGTCTACCGCCCAGGTCGGATTTCCACGACCCCGGTAGGGGAAATTCCCCGGCCGGCCCGGCGACCGGGCGGCGTGCGGGATACCGCCCCCCGCCTGCGGCCCGGTACGCTCCCAGCCGGTGGCAGCCCCGTGGACGTACTCCGGCAAGGTGGCCGCCACCGGCGGCGCCGGGGGACCGGTGACCCTGGTGGACGAGTCCACGTTCGCCATCAGCGACCCGGCGGGCGACATCGCCCCGGGCGGCGCCCACGGGCTGTTCGTCCGGGACACCCGGGTCCTCTCCCGCCTGGAGCTGCGCGTCGACGGCCGCCGCCTGGAGGCCCTGGCAGCGGTGGAGCACGACCCGTTCGCCGCCACCTTCGTGTCCCGGGGCCACCCGGTCCCCGGCCGCGCCGACTCCACCCTCATGGCCTTCCGGTCCCGGTACGTGGGCCAGGGCATGCGGGAGGACCTCCAGCTCCGCAACCTGGCCACCGAGCCCACCACCTGCCTGGTGGAGCTGTTCGTGGACGCCGACTTCGCCGACCTCTTCGCGGTCAAGGAGGGTCGGGCCGGGGAGGACGGCGACGGCGAGATCACCCGGGTGGCCGAGGACGGCTGCCTGGTGCTCTCCTACCGCCGGGGGCCCACCAGCAGGGGCGTGCAGCTCCGCTTCGCCGTGGAGGGGGACGGCGGGGGCGGGGAGGCGGGCGCCCTCGACATCACCGGCGACCACGTGGCCGCCGAGGTGGTGGTGCCCGCCCACGGCACCTGGACGGCGTGCGTGGAGGTGGTGCCGGTCATCGAGCAGTCGCTGGTGCTGCCCCGGTACCGCTGCGGCCAGCCGGTGGAGCGGGCCGCGCCGTCCGAGCGCCTCGCCCGCTGGCGGCGCCAGGTCCCCAACGTCACGACCGACCACCAGGGGCTGGCCGCCGTGGTGGCGCGGAGCGCCGAGGACCTGGGGGCGCTCCGGATCTTCGACCCCGAGTTCCCCGAGCGGATGGTGGTCGCCGCCGGGGCGCCGTGGTTCATGACCGTGTTCGGGCGGGACTCGCTGCTCACCGCGTGGTCGGCCCTGCTGGTCGACCCCGACCTGGCCCTGGGCGTGCTCCAGACGCTGGCGCGCTTCCAGGGGGAGGACGTGGACCCGGCGCACGACGAGCAGCCGGGCCGGATCCTCCACGAGATGCGGTTCGGCGAGGCCGCCTCCCTCTCGCTCGGCGGGGGCAGCATCTACTACGGCACGGCCGACGCCACGCCGCTGTTCGTCATGCTGCTGGGCGAGCTCCGCCGCTGGGGCCTGGGGCGCGAGCAGGTCGACGAGCTGCTGCCCAACGCCGACCGGGCGCTGGCCTGGATCGAGGAGTTCGGCGACGCCGACGGCGACGGCTACGTGGAGTACCGGCGGGCCACCGACCGCGGCCTGGCCAACCAGGGCTGGAAGGACAGTTGGGACGGCATCCGCTACGCCGACGGGCGGGTGGCGGAGGCCCCGATCGCCCTCTGCGAGGTCCAGGCCTACGTCTACGGCGCCTACCTGGCGCGCGCCCACTTCGCCAACGAGCAGGGCGACGACGCCACCTACCGCCGGTACCGGGCGAAGGCCGCCGACCTGAAGGCGGCGTTCAACCGGGACTTCTGGCTGGAGGACCGGGGCTGGTTCGCCGTGGGGCTGGGTCCCGACAAGCGCCCGATCGACTCGCTGGCCTCCAACATGGGCCACTGCCTGTGGACCGGGATCGTGGACGAGGACAAGGCGGCCTCGGTGGCGCGCCACCTGCTCGGCCCCGAGATGTTCAGCGGCTGGGGGGTGCGGACGCTGGCCACCACGATGGGCGGCTACAACCCGGTGAGCTACCACTGCGGCTCGGTGTGGCCGCACGACACGGCGATCGCCGCCTCCGGCCTGGCCCGCTACGGCTTCGAGGAGGAGGCGCAGCGCCTGGTGCTGGCGCTGGTGGACGCCGGGGAGGCCCAGGGCGGCCGCCTCCCCGAGCTCTTCTGCGGCCTGGACCGGGCCGAGCTCGGGGTGCCGGTGGGCTACCCGACCTCGTGCTCGCCGCAGGCGTGGTCGGCGGCGTCCCCGCTGATGTGCCTGCGGACCCTGCTGCGGTTCGACCCGTGGATCCCCTACGGCAAGACCTGGCTGTCGCCCATGGTCCCGGCCGAGATCGGCGCCCTGCGGGTGGAGGGCATCCCGCTGGCCGGCGCCCGGGTGGACGTAGAGGTGACCGAGGGGGGGTCGGTGACCGTGGAGGGGCTGCCGGACGGCATCGAGCTGGTGGCCAGGCCGCGCCGTCCGGGCACCGCCGTCTGACGGCCGGTTTACGCGGCCACGCGGCCACGCGGTCACAGCAGGGGCGCGCCTCGGCCCTGGCCCTGGCCGGATGGCGGCCGGGGCGGGCGCCCGCCGGCCGGGCCGCCGG
>JBOGGH010000054.1:0-9764 GCA_050743905.1 Acidimicrobiales bacterium | reverse complement strand
CGGCAGGAGGGCGTCCTGTTGCGACTTGGAGAAGCGGTGAACCTCGTCGAGGAACAGCATGGTCGACTCGCCGGACTCTGCCAGCCGGCGGCGCGCCCGCTCGGCCGCCGCCCGGACGGTGCTCCGGGCGGCCGGCCACTCCCTGGCCACGGTCCGGTCCGAGCTCGCCGGCGCGCAGGCCGACCAGTTCGACCAGGGCCTGAGCATCGGCGACGTGCAGTCCTGCCTCGGAGGCGTGCAGGCGGCCCTGAACGACATCGCCCTCGGCTACCCGGGCCAGGCCGCGGCGGCGCTCCAGGCGGTGTCCGGTAGCTGCGCGGCCGCCGGGGCAACGGTGGGATGAGGCCCGGCCGGCGACGCCCGGCCGGCGACGGCACCGGCACCGGTCGGCGCGCCCGCATCCGCACGGGCGACGGCACGGGCCACCGCACCGGCCATCGCCCCCTCACGCGGTACCTGGTTGCCCTCGCCCTGGCCCTCGCCCTGCTCGGCGCCTCGGTGGCCTGGGACGCCGCGTCCCGATCCGACCTCTCGGCTGCCACGTCCTCGCTCGCCCATGCCAGGACGGCCCTCCACCGCCAGGCCGGTCGCCTGCACGACACCCGCGACGCCGGCCGTGCCACCTCCCGGCGGCTCACCCGGCTGCGGACCGCGCTGGGGGCCACCCAGGCACAGGCGAGCACGGCCGACCAGCAGCTCCAGTCCGCCTCCAGCAGCGTCGCCGCCCAGGCGCTCGACCTCGCCACCCTCCACCAGTGCCTGCAGGGGGTGTCCGGCGGCTACCGGCAACTGGCGGCCGGCAACCTCCCGGGCACCGTGGGCGCCCTCGACGCGTCGTCGGCGGCGTGCCTAGCCGTGGAGGGCGGCGGCACAGGCGGCCTGGTCTACCCCTTCGACTTCCCGGACCCCTTCGTCCTCACCGTCGGCAGCACCTTCTACGGCTACGCCACCGACTCGGTCGCCGGCAACATCCAGGTGATCCGCTCCACCGACCTCGTCCACTGGTCGCCGGTGGGCGACGCCCTGCCCCACCTCCCGTCCTGGGCCGCGCCCGGGAGGGTCTGGGCACCGTCGGTGCTGGCGGTGGGCGGGGGGTTCGTCATGTACTACACGGTGAGCGTGGGGTCGAGCGGCGTCCAGTGCATCTCCAGCGCCACCTCGTCGTCGCCGACCGGGCCGTTCGCCGACACGTCGTCGGCGCCGCTCGTGTGCCAGGCGTCCATGGGCGGGTCCATCGACCCGAGCGCGTTCGTGGACCCCACCGCCGGCATCTTCCTCGACTGGAAGTCCGAGGGCACGTCCGGCCAGCCGCCGACCGTCTGGGCCCAGCAGCTCGCCGGCACAGGGACCAAGCTCGCCGGCTCCACGCCCGCCGCCCTGCTCACCCCGACCGAGCCGTGGGAACACGGCGTCGTGGAGGCGCCCGACATGGTCTGGCTGGACGGCCAGCGGTACCTGTTCTTCTCGGGGGCCGCGTGGACAACGGCCACATACGCCACCGGCGTGGCCACCTGCACCGGCCCGCTGGGGCCGTGCACCGTCCCGTCCTCCGCCCCGGTCCTCACCTCAGGGGCCGGCCTCGCCGGGCCCGGCGGCGCCTCGGCCTTCACGGACGCCGCCGGGACCCCGTACCTGGCGTTCGCCGCCTGGCTCCCCGGGCAGGTGGGCGAGCCGCACAGCCGCGTGCTCTACGTGCGACCCCTCCAGCTCGCCGACGGGCAGGTGTCGGTCGGTCCGGGCGGGCCCTGACGCGGCGCCCGGAGGCCGGCGCGATGCCCCGGCCCGGGCGCTATCCCCGGCCGCCCTCCAGCTCGCGGGCGCGGTTGGCCGCGCTCACCACGGCGGCGAGGGACGCGTCGAGGATCGAGGAGTCCATGCCCACCCCCCACCAGGTGGCGCCGTCGGGACCCTGGGCCTCCACGTAGGCCACGGCCGAGGCGCCGCTGCCGGCGGTGAGCGCGTGCTCGCTGTAGTCCTTCACCTCCAGCTCGATGCCGCAGCCATCGTGCAGGGCGGCGACCAGGGCGTCGATGGGCCCGTTCCCCTCCCCCTGCACCGTGCGGTGGTGGCCGTCGACCAGGAGCTGCGCCGTCACCGTGGTGCGGCCGCCGCCGGTGGCCACCTCGCTCCCGATGAGCCGCAGGCCGGTGTCCCCGGGGAGGTAGGTCTCGCTGAACACCTCCCACATCTCCTCGGGCCGGATCACCGTGCCGCTGGCCTCGGTGATGGCCTGCACCCGCCGGGAGAACTCCACCTGGAGGCGCCGGGGCAGGTCCAGCCCGTGCTCGGTGTCCATCAGGTAGGCCACGCCGCCTTTGCCGGACTGGCTGTTCACCTGGATGATCGCCTCGTACGTGCGGCCCACGTGCTTGGGGTCGATCGGGAGGTACGGCACCTCCCAGCGCTCGTAGTCGTCCCCGATGGCCCCCATGCCCTTCTTAATGGCGTCCTGGTGGGAGCCGGAGAACGCCGTGTACACCAGGTCGCCCACGTAGGGGTGCCGGGGGTGCACCGGCATCCGGGTGGCGTACTCCGCCACCCGGCGCACCTTCTCGATGTCGCCGAAGTCCAGCGTGGGGTCGATCCCCTGGGAGAAGAGGTTCATGGCCAGGGTGACCACGTCCACGTTGCCGGTGCGCTCGCCGTTGCCGAACAGCGTGCCCTCCACCCGGTCCACCCCGGCCAGCACTGCCTGCTCGGCCGCCGCCACGGCGGTGCCCCGGTCGTTGTGCGGGTGGACGCTGAGGATCACGCTGTCGCGGTCCCGGATGGTCCGGCCGAACCACTCGAGCACGTCCGCGTAGACGTTCGGCATGTACATCTCGACCGTGTTGGGCAGGTTCAGGATGATGGGCCGCTCCGGGGTGGGCTCGATCACGTCCATCACCGCCTCGCAGATCTCGACGGCGAGCTCGGGCTCGGTGCCCATGAAGCTCTCCGGCGAGTACTCGTAGCGGATCCGGGTGCCCGCCACGAGGGCCTCGAACTTACGGCAGAGGCGCGCCGCCGAGACGGCGATGTCCACGATGCCGGCGCGGTCGAGGCCGAACACCACCCGCCGCTGGAGCTCGGAGGTGGAGTTGTAGAAGTGGACGACGGCGCGGCGCGCCCCCCGCAGCGACTCGAAGGTCCGCTCGATCAGCTCCTCGCGGCACTGGACGAGCACTTGGATCTCGACGTCGTCGGGGACCAGGTCCTCCTCGATGATGAGCCGCTGGAAGTCGTAGTCGGTCTGGGAGGCCGAGGGGAAGCCGACCTCGATCTCCTTGAACCCCACGTCGACCAGGGTGCGAAAGAGGGCCAGCTTGCGGTCGGGGTCCATGGGGTCCACGAGCGCCTGGTTGCCGTCGCGCAGGTCCACGCTGGCCCAGCGGGGCGCGGCCGTGAGCTGCCGGTCGGGCCACGTGCGGTCGTGCAGGACCAGCGGCAGGTAGGGACGGTAGAGGTGGAAGGGCATGGGCGAGGGGTCGCAGGGCAGGGCGAGGCGGCCCCGCTGCCGGCCCTCCCCCGTGGCGATCTGCGATGTGGTCATCCTGGTCTCCTCCCGTCCCGGACCGGCCCAACAAAAAACCCCCTGGCCGTTCGGCTCAGGAGGTCGTGGGCGGACGCGATGTGGCGCCCGCCGTCAGGTCAGCAACAGGTCCGAGGTCGGCATCGTCTGCATGATCCCACCATGGTGCCAGTGCCCCGCCGCGGCGTCAAGGGGCCCCGGGGCGTGGCGGGGACACGGGGCGGGGGTGCCTCCGGCCCCGCCGCGGCACCGGCGCCGAAGGTGCGGCCACACGGGCGGGGGGCGGGCGTGCCGGTGTGGTCCGGTTCCGTTTCCTGGCGAAATGAGGCACTGACCGGGCCGGGAGCGCTGTCGACCGGCGGCGTCCCGGGGAGCGGACAGAGGTCACGTCACGCTCAATTCGCCAGGACGCGGAACCAACCCTCCACCGTCGCCTCCTGCCCAGCCCTCCTGCCGCGCCGTCAAGGGCCGCCGGGACGGGGCCGGGCGCCGGGCCGCCCGCGCTACAGGGTGACCCGGTGCAGGTCGAGGATCCCCTCGTCGCTGCGGAGCCGGTCCAGCACCTCGTCGGGGGCCGCCGCGCCGACCGAGAGCACCATCAGGGCGGTCCCGTCGTCCTCCTCGCCGCTCGGCCCCACCGCCATCGAGGAGATCGAGATGCCGGCGTCGCCCAGCACCAGCCCCACCACGCCGATCATGCCCGGCCGGTCGTCGTTGCGGACCACCAGCATGTGGGGTGCGGGGGGCACCTCCACCGTGTGGTCGTCCACCATCACCACCCGGGGCTCGGCCCGCACACCGGCACCGGCCAGGGTGCCGGCCACGGCGTGGCTCCCGGACCGCAGCGTCACCAGGCTCTTGTAGTTGGGCGAGGTGGAGGTGGAGGTCTCCCGCACCACGAGGCCCCGCTGCTCGGCGAGCTGGGGAGCGTTCACGTAGGAGACCGGGTCCTCGGTGCTGGCGGCGAAGAGGCCCTTCAGGATGGAGAGGGTGAGGATGCCGGTCCCGGTCCCGGCCAGCTCGCCCTGGTACTCGACCTCCAGGCCGTCGGGCAGGCCGTCGTGCAGGCAGGCGAAGAACCGGCCGAGCTGCTCGGCCAGGGCCATGAACGGCCGCACCGTCTCGGACACGTCGGTGGCGGCCACGTTGACGGCGTAGGGCACGAAGTCGCCGCCGAGCGCCAGCAGCACCTGCTCGGCGATGGTGACGCCCGCCTTGTCCTGGGCCTCCCCGGTGGAGGCGCCGAGGTGGGGCGTGACCACCACCGAGCTCAGCTCGAACAGCGGCGACTCCCCTGGCGGCTCCTCGGCGAACACGTCGAGACCGGCCCCGCCCACCACGCCGTCACGGATGGCCTCGGCCAGGGCCTCCTCGTCCACGATGCCGCCGCGCGAGGTGTTGACGATCCGGATCCCGGGCTTGGCCTTGGCCAGCAGCTCCCGGCCCACCAGCCCCACCGTCTCGGGGGTCTTGGGGGTGTGGACGCTGACGAAGTCGGCCTCGGCGAAGAGCTCCTCGAGGGTGCGCAGCTCCACGCCCATGGCGCGGGCGCGCTCGGCCGAGACGTAGGGGTCGAAGGCGAGGATCCGCATGCCGAACGCCAGCGCCCGCTGGGCCACCAGGGACCCGGCCCGGCCCAGGCCCACCACCCCGAGCACCTTGCCGTGGAGCTCCACCCCCTCCCACTTCGACCGCTCCCAGCGACCGGCCACCAGCGCGGCGTGCGCCTGCGGGATGTTGCGGGCCTGGGCCAGCAGCAGCCCCATGGCCTGCTCGGCCACCGAGAGGATGTTGGAGGTAGGGGCGTTCACCACCATCACGCCGCGCTCGGTGGCCGCCGGCACGTCCACGTTGTCCAGGCCCACGCCGGCCCGCCCCACCACCTGGAGCTCGGTGCCGGCGGCCAGCACCTCCGCCGTGACCTTCGTGGCCGAGCGGATGATGAGCGCCGCCGCGCCGGGCACGGCGGCCAGCAGCTCCTCGGGGGACAGCCCCTCCTGCACGTCCACTTGGTGGCCGGCGTCGGCCAGCAGGTCCAGGCCGCTCGCGGCGATCTTCTCGGTTACCAGTACCCGTGCCACAGGGGCCGTCTCCTCCCTACTCTCGGGCCTACTCTCGCGCCTACTCGGGGCCTGCTCGCGCCTACTCGCGGGCCTCGGCGAAGAGGCTCGCCAGGCGGTGCACGCCCTCCTCGAGGTCGTGGTCGCTCAGGGCGTAGGACATCCGGAAGTGGCCCGGTGCCCCGAACGCCTCGCCCGGGACCACGGCCACCTTGGCCTCCTCGATGCACAGCTCGGCCAGCTCGTCCGAGGTGGCCGGCCGCCGGCCCCGCAGCTCCCGGCCCAGGATCCCGGCGACCCCGGGGAAGGCGTAGAAGGCCCCCTCGGGCTCGAGGCAGGTGACGCCCTCGATCTCGTTCAGCATCCGGTGGATGGTCCGGCGGCGGCGGTCGAACGCCTCGCGCATGGCGGCCACCGCCGACAGGTCGCCCGAGACGGCGGCCAGCGCCGCCCGCTGGGAGACGTTGGCCACGTTAGAGGTCTCGTGCGACTGGATGTTGGTGGCGGCGGTGACGGCGTCCTCCGGGCCGACGAGCCAGCCCACCCGCCAGCCGGTCATGGCGTAGGTCTTGGCCACGCCGTTGACCACCAGGCAGCGGTCGGCCAGCTCGGGCACGAGCACCGGCATCGAGTGGTGCTCGGCGTCGCCGTAGACGAGGTGCTCGTAGATCTCGTCGGTCACCACCCAGAGGCCCCGGTCCGCCGCCCAGCGTCCGATGGCCTCGATCTCGTGCCGCGGGTAGACGGCGCCGGTGGGGTTGGACGGGGACACGAAGAGCAGCGCCTTGGTGCGGGGGGTCGCCGCCGCCTCGAGCTGCTCGACGGACACCCGGAACCCACTGGCCTCGTCCGCCGCCACCGCCACCGGCACCCCCCCGGCCAGGGCGATCGACTCGGGGTAGGTGGTCCAGTAGGGCGCCGGCACCAGCACCTCGTCGCCCGGGTCGCAGAGGACGGCGAAGGCGTTGGCCACCGCCTGCTTCCCGCCGTTGGTCACCAGCACCTGGGCGGCGCTCACCTCGTAGCCGGAGTCGCGCTTGGTCTTGACGGCGATCGCCTCGCGGAGGTCCGGGAGGCCCACCGTGGGCGTGTAGCGGTGGTTGACCGGCTGGCGGCAGGCGGCGACGGCCGCCTCCACCACGTGCTCGGGCGTGGGGAAGTCCGGCTCCCCCGCCCCGAACCCGATGACGTGCTCGCCCGCCCCCTGGAGCGCCTTGGCCTTGGCGTCGACGGTGAGGGTGGCCGAGGGCGAGACGGCGGCGGCGCGGGCCGAGATCCTCCGTCGTGGGCTGGCGAATTCGGGACCGGCGGGCACGGGTGTCATGATTCCATAGTGAGCCCCTCCCCCGACAACGCGATCCCGGACATCCGCATCCCCGCCGAGCTCCTCCCCGCCGACGGCCGCTTCGGCTCCGGTCCCTCCAAGGTCCGCCCCGAGCAGGTCGCCGGGCTGGTGGACGTGGCCACCACCTACCTGGGCACCAGCCACCGCCAACGCCCGGTGAAGGCGGTGGTGGGCCGGGTGCGCACCGGCCTGCGCGAGCTCTTCTCCCTCCCCGACGGCTACGAGGTGGTGCTCGGCAACGGGGGCACCACGTGCTTCTGGGACGCCGCCACCTTCGGGCTGATCGAGCGCCGCAGCCAGCACCTCGCCTTCGGGGAGTTCTCCTCCAAGTTCGCCGCCGCCGCCAAGGCGGCCCCGCACCTCGAGGACCCGAAGGTCATCGAGTCGCCACCGGGCACCCACCCCCTGCCGGAGGCCGACGGCGAGGTGGACCTCTACGCGCTCACCCACAACGAGACCTCCACCGGGGTGTCGATGGAGATCCGCCGGCCCGGGGGCGCCGCCCTCCCGGCCGACGGCGGCGGCCTGGTGGCCGTGGACGCCACGTCAGGCGCCGGCGGCCTGCGGGTGGACCCGGCCCAGTTCGACGCCTACTACCTGGCTCCCCAGAAGTGCTTCGCCGCCGACGGCGGGCTGTGGCTGGCGCTACTGTCGCCGGCCGCCGTGGAGCGGGTGGAGCGGGTGGCGGCGTCCGGCCGGTGGATCCCCGCCTCCCTCGACCTGAAGATCGCCCTCGACAACTCCCGCCTGGACCAGACCTACAACACCCCGGCCCTGGCCACGCTCTACCTGCTGGCCGAGCAGCTCGACTGGATGCTGGCCGGCGGCGGCCTCGAGTGGACGGCCGGCCGCTGCGACCGCTCGGCCGAGATCCTCTACACGTGGGCCGAGCAGTCGGACGTCGCCCGGCCCTTCGTGGCCGAGCCGCGGGACCGCAGCCACGTGGTGGGCACCGTGGACCTGGTGGACGCCGTGGACGCGGCGGCGGTGGCGCGGGTGCTGCGGGCCAACGGGGTGGTGGACACCGAGCCCTACCGCAAGCTCGGCCGCAACCAGCTCCGCGTCGCCATGTTCCCGGCCATCGACCCGGAGGACGTGGCCGCCCTCTGCGCCTGCGTCAACCACGTGGTGGGGGCGCTCGCCGGCTGACGGCCCGGTCGCCGGCGGTCAGCCCCCGGAGGCGTCCTGCACCCGCGTCCGGCCGGCGGCGATGAAGGGCATCATCGACCGCAGCTCGGCGCCCACCCTCTCGATCTGGTGCTGGCGGCCCTGCTCCTGGAGCTTGTGGAAGGTGGGGCGCCCGTTGCGGTTCTCGGCGATCCATTCCTCGGCGAAGGAGCCGTCCTGGATGGCGTCCAGGATCCGCCGCATCTCCGCCCGGACGTGGTCGTCGATCACCCGGGGGCCCCGCGTCAGGTCGCCGTACTCGGCGGTGTCGGAGATCGAGTAGCGCATCCCGGCGATCCCCTGCTCGTACATGAGGTCTACGATCAGCTTCAGCTCGTGGAGGCACTCGAAGTACGCCGACTCCGGCTGGTACCCGGCGTCGACCAGGGTCTCGAACCCGGCGGTCACCAGCGAGGTCACGCCCCCGCACAGCACCACCTGCTCGCCGAAGAGGTCGGTCTCGGTCTCCTCGGCGAAGGTGGTGTCGAGCACCCCGGCCCGGGTGGCCCCGATGCCGTGGGCGTAGGAGAGGGCAAGCGCGTGGGCGTTGCCGGTGGCGTCCTGGTGGACGGCCACGAGCGAGGGCACCCCGCCGCCCTCGGTGTACGTGCGGCGCACCAGGTGGCCGGGGCTCTTGGGCGCCACCATGGCCACGTCCACGCCCGCCGGCGGCACGACCTGGCCGAACCGGATGTTGAACCCGTGGGCGAACATGAGGCAGTCCCCGTCCGCCAGGTGGGGGGCCACCTGGGCGTCGTAGACCGACTTCTGCTCGGTGTCGGGCAGCAGGATCATGACGACGTCGGCCTCGCCCGCCGCCTGGTCCACCGAGGTGACCCGGAGGCCCGCCTCCCGGGCCTTGCGCGTGCTGGACGATCCCTCGCGGAGCCCCACCCGCACGTCCACCCCGGACTCGGAGAGGTTGAGCGCGTGGGCGTGGCCCTGGGACCCGTACCCCAGGATGGCGACCTTCCGGCCCTGGATCAGGGTCGGGTCGGCGTCGGACTCGTAGTACAGCGTGGCCATGCTCTGGTTCTCCCTGGTCGGGTCAGCCGGCCTCGCCGGTGACGGTTCTGAGTGACGGTGCGCCGGCCCGGCCGGGCCCCACCGGCTGGCGCTCCAGCTTAGGCAGGGCGACGCGGCCGGTCCGCTGGAGCCCCACCACCGCGTAGCTCTCCAGCAGCCCCTCGAAGTCGTCGATCTTCTCGGGCCGGCCGGCCAGGCTGACGGTGATGCGGGTGGTGCCCACGTCCACCACGTCGCCGCCGAACACCCCCACGAGCTGGATCACCTGCGACCGCTCGGTGGGGCCGGCCTCCACGGTGGCGATAAGCAGCTCGCGCTGGACGGCGTCGGCCGGGGCGAGCTGGGAGATGGCCACCACGTTCACCAGCTTGTCGAGCTGCCGGACCACCTGCTCCAGCGGCGCCGACTCCACGTCCACCACGATGGTGATGCGGCTGAACCGCCCGTACCCGGACGTGCCCGTCTCGTCCGTGGGGGCCACCGCCAGCGAGTAGATGTTGAAGCCCCGCCGGGAGAAGAGGCCGGCCACGCGGGCCAGCACCCCCGCCTTGTTCTCGACCAGCACGGTGAGCACGTGGTGCCGGGCGGGCGCCGGGCGGGCCGGCGCCGGCCGGACGGCCGGCCCGGTGACCGGCCCGGTGGCGCTCACTGGAGC
>JBOGGH010000053.1:0-9770 GCA_050743905.1 Acidimicrobiales bacterium | reverse complement strand
GCAGTGGCCGGCAACGGGGCCACGACGCCCGGCACCGTCGAGGAGACGGTGGCCGGCGAGGGCGCCGTGGCCGGGACCGAGGACGACGCCACGGCGCTGGCCGGCCGGGTGCCCGTGCCGGCGCTCACGGCGGTGGCGATCGGGATCTGCGTGGCGGTGACCGTGGTGTTCGGCGTCATCCCGGGGCCGCTGGTGGACCTGGCCCACAAGGCCACCCTGCTGTTCCTGCCCTGACCCGCCTCGGCGAGGCCGCGAGGCCACCTACGTCGTGGCCAGGTCCGGATCCTCGAGACTGTGCACGAACCGGAGATGGTCCTCGGCGGTGAGGGCCTCGGCCAGGAGGTTCTGCCTACCCCCGGGCGGCAGGAGGATCACGGCGTCACCCAGGTCGATGACGGTTACCCGTCCACCGTGGTCGAGCCCCCAGCGATGGCGGACCGCCGCGGGGACCGACATCTGTCCGCTGGTGGAGACCAAGGATTCAGGGTCACCTCCATGAGCCCTCCGTTCGGACTTGGTGGATCAAAATGCTACCAAGTAGCGACTGTGAGCCCGCGGGCGACGGTGCGTAAGGTACGCCGGCCGGTCAGCGGCCGAGGCGTCGTCACCGGTGGTGGTGCGTCCCTGAGGGAACCGCTGCTACCCGCGACCAAACTCCGGGCACTGCTAATGAGGCTATTGCGGAGTGCTCCTATGGTTGCCTAGCATCCGGAGCGAGCGCTGGATCGGTGCCACGTGGCACCGGACCGCCTCATCGGAGGAAACGGACTGCCAAGGAGTGAAATCTCCCTTGGCGGGCGTCAGTTGGGGGGCTGTGTGACGGCTCCAGGGCAGGCTCGGCATACCACGACGGGCGAGCTTCTGCGGATCGTGGCCAATGTGGCAGACGAGAATGCGTCGCGCCCCGTCACGATCGATAGCAATGGGTCGCGGAGCACTCGGGAGATCCTGGACCTGGCAGACGGCATCGCCGAGGATCTCCGACCAGGGGAGCGGCTGGCGGTCGTCGCCGACGAGCACGCCGTCGCGCTCGCCTCGCTTCTCGCAACCGCGAAGGTCAGGGGATCGGTGGCGTTGGTATCGCCCTACCAGCAGGAAGTCGACGCAATGATCGCCCGGTTCGGCCCGTCGGCGCTCGTTGCGCCCCCGTCTCAGCCGGGACCGACGTCGGGCGGCGAGGGCGCGGGTGAGATCGTGAGCCGAAGAACTGTCCCGATAAGGAGGGGGGACGAGGAAGACCTGGCGCTGACGGCGCTCCGGCCACGTCGCCCGCTCGACCCTTCGGCGGCGCCGCTCGTCGTGTTGTTCACCTCGGGAACGGTCGGCACGCCCAAGATGGTGGCGCACAGCGAGTCTTCCGTCCTCGCCGCGTACCGGCTCGTGAGGGCGGTGTGGTTCGAGATGCTGGCACCGGAGCTGCTGTCCTCGGTCGACGAGGGCTTAGACGGACCGGGCCTCGGGCCGTGGTTCGGTGAGGAGGCGAGCCTCGGCGTGGCCATGACGTACCTCACCGGCATGCCGGTCGCCTCGGTCGCCGGTTTCTCGCTGGCGATGCAGGCGCTGCTGAGCGGCGGCTGCATCGTCGACCGGCCCCGTTACACGCCGGACGCGATCGTGGACGCCGTTGCGAGCCTCCGGGTGACGAGCCTGGGCGTGGCGCCGATCACCGCGCAGATGCTGGTGCGCGGTGCCGTCTACCGGCACACGGATACCTCGTCGCTCATCGTGGTCGGCATGGGCGGCAGCGGTGTGCCGCCCGGGCTCCACCGGTCGATCGAGGAGACCTTCGGATGCCGGGTCGTCTCCGGGTACGGTGCCACCGAGCTCGGTGGTGTGGTGGCCACCACCCGGTACACCGATGCAGAGGAGGACCGATGGACGTCCCTCGGACGCCCGGTCCCGGGGGTCCGTCTCCGAGTCGATGACGGGGAGCTGCTGGTGCAGAGCCCGTCGCTCGCGGCCGGCTACCTGTCGGAGGACGGCCAGGTGGCGCCGCTCATCGACTCGTCAGGCTGGTACCGGACCGGTGACGAGGTGTCGATGCTCGAAGGAGGGCGGTACCGCTTCGAGGGTCGTCGCTCGGGCGTGATCGTGCGTGGCGGGCGCAAGATCGACCCCGAGACGGTCGAGGCGGTGCTCCTGGAGCACCCCGGGGTCCGGCACGCAGCGGTGATCGGTGCCCCGAGTCGGGTCGCCGGTGAGGAGGACGTCGTTGCGTACGTGAGCGTCACCAGCGCGGTCAGGCCGTCGGAGCTGCGGCGGCAGTGCATCGACCGGCTGGGACCGGGGATGTCGCCCCGGCGGGTGCAGGTGCTCGACGCGCTCCCGATGGACACCCTCGGCCGGGTGGATCGTTGCCAGCTCCGGCGCTCGGTGATCGCCGAGACGGTTGGGTCCCCTCGCGGGACGACGATGCACAAGGAGACGACATGACGACCGAGGCACTTCCTACCGAGGATGGCGTGGACGATCTGGCCTTGCCGGATCTCTCGCTGATGTCACGACGGCTGTTCCTGCGCCCGATCGTGCCCCGTGACCACCCGTTCCTTTACCAGCTTGCCATGGCGCCCACCGAGGCGTACCACTGGCGGTTCCGCGGCCGGCAGCCGTCCTTTGACGACTTCGTCCGCTCCCTGTACTCGGACGTTTTCGTGCAGTACCTGATCGTGCGGCGCCACGACGGCAAGCCGCTCGGCCTGGTGGTGTGCTACCGAGCGGACCACCGCAATCGGCATGCGCACATCGCCCTCCAGGGGGTCCCGAGACTGCAGGGGACCGGTGTCCTCATCGAGGCCGGCCACCTCTTCGTCGACTTCCTGTTCCGCTGCTACGAGTTCGAGAAGCTCTACGCCGAGTGCCCGGGGTTCAACATGGTCCGGTTCACGAGCGCCCTCGGCGGCCTGCTGGTCGAAGAGGGCCGGTTGCGTGACCACGAGCGGATGTTCGGTCGCTCCTGGGATCTCCACATGCTGGCCCTCTACCGCCGGACCTGGGAGCAGCGACCGCCCAGCATGGAGGAGCGGGTGGCCCGGCGGCTCGCCGAGCTCCAGGTCGACGGCGGTACCGGGAACCTCACGATAGAGGAGTTCTGCGCGCTCATCGCCCGGGAGTTCGACCTCGGGCCGGAAGAGGTCCGGCCCGAGTCCCGGTTGGCCGACGAGCTCGGGTTCGACTCGGTCCAGATGTACGAGCTGCTCTGCATCCTCGAGGAGCTGGGCAGCTACGTGGAGGAGAGCACATTTGCGTCGGTCGTGACCGTCGACGACACGTACTTCCGCTACGTCCAGCACAAGAACCGGAACTGAGGTTGCACTTCCGGGCGCGGCAGGAACCACATGCACGAAGCGTGGGGGGAAGCCGGCTGGAGCCCTCTTGACACTTTTGCACATCAGTGCTATTAGTAGACGAAGGTGGGGCGATCGAGGGGGTCGGGCCCATGGACGAAGGAACGCCGGGGGCTCGGTCGCCGGGGCGCCGCCACAGGTGGTTCGTCGCCGCAGCGGCAGCGGCAGTTGTCGCCCTCCTCGGGGCGGGACTGGGTTTCGGGGTGAGCGGCGCAACGACAGGTGCACCGCAGACAGCTACCGGGGCGACATCGACCACCACTACGACGCTGCCCTCCTACTGCACCATCGGCATGACGGCGTGGAAGTGCCAGCAAGAGATAAAAGCAGCAGCGGCGCCCCCTGCAACTTCCACCAGCCCGAAGCCTTTTTCCGTCGCCATCACACATACAGAGCCGACCGGGTGTGGAAAGACATTCTTCTCTGCTACAACGAAAGCACAGCTCACCCAGCACTTCGGCATGACCGATGGATGCCTCCGACCGAAGGGTTCGGACCAGTGGGTCTACGTTGCCAGTGACATGTCGGTTGGCACGGGGGGAACGCCTCCCCCGCCGGCACCTGGTGGCGCCATGGTGGCGTTGCTCGACTGCACAGCCGGTGACACAGCGTGCCTCGACGCGAACGCGACGCACACATTCTCGGCGTTCACCGTGTACTACATGCCCTATCCGGGTATCACACGGGCTGACCTCCTGATCACGCCACACACACCGAGCACACATTTTCTGACGATCACCGACTGTGGCCAAATGAAGTTCGACTTGCTCAACCACCAGTGGTACGACCTCAACTCGACACAGGGAAGGGAGTTGGCGGCGGGTGATACTGCCACACTGCCGACGGTTCCCGCGCCGGCACCGGAGTCCAGCGCCCAGGCGCTCGCCGGATCTGCGCCAGCTCCCGCGGCGGGCGTCAACACCAGTTGTTGAGCGTGGTGTGGTCTTGAGCTAGGCACCGTCCTGCGGTGGATCGTTGCCGGACGATGGCCCTGACAGAGTTTCCGAAGGAGGGGGTAGTGCGGAACAGCAGCAGGATAGGGCTGGTTTCGGTGGCCGTGGCGCAGGCGGTCGGGCTGCAAGCGCTCGTCCTTGCGGCGCCGTCTGGTGCACAGAGCCCGAAACCAACCTTTTACTCGTACGATGTCGCGCCCGGCTCGGGATTTCCTGGGGCTGCGCCGTACGCCACGCATACTCCAAACGCCGTCGTCATTGAGGGACTTGGTTCGCTGGGCTGCACAAGCTACTCAGCGAGCAGCATCGAGTTCTATACGGACGTATCTATCGATGACGGCTACCAGACCGTCACCGAGATCACGCCGCAGGCCGGGTGTGGGAACACCACAGCATACAAGGATCTTGTCCTCGAGATCTACGAAAATGTGGAAACGACGGCGAGCGAGGCGGGCCGCTTCTGGGGCGGTTTCATGTTCGACGAGGAACCGGGATATGGCTTTGCGCCGGCGACACTCGAGAGCCTGAATAGAGGCACCGAGACACTCATGACGCACACCACGGGTCTTGGTTTCTACTTCACGGAGGACGAGCCCAACGGGTGGTCATCGTTGTCAACATACAAGGAGATTGTGGAAGGTTCCTGGGAGGCACCGCAGGCTTATTCGGCGACAATGGCGAATACGATCAATCAAGGGTGTGCCACCTATGGAACAGACGGCCTCTGTACACAGATGATGACCGTGCACACCCAAGCAAGCACAGGCATTACGTACCCCTGGACCGACTACTCGTATGTGACAACACGGGTCTTCGGTTACCCGCTGCGCATTCCCGGCTGGGGGACAGGCGGGTGGTGGAACGCATACCAGAACGCGTGATGAGCCGGGTCTGTAGTGGAGGCCACCCCCGTTCCACGATGGAAGCGAAATCGTCGGGCTTTGGTCGCCATCGGCGTCGTGGTGATCGCGGCGGCGATCGCTGTCCCGATCACCGTGCTCGGGAGCTCGCCGCCCACGAAACCAGCCGTGTTGTCCTCCACAATCACCACCGTCCCCACACCCCTTCACGTCACACGCAGGACACCGCCAGGCACACCTCACCTCTACACGGAGATGCGTTCCACGTCGCTCGGGACAGTGCAATCCCCCACCCTGCTCACGGCGAGCCCCAGCGCGGTGTACCTGAGAGGCACCGAGGAGTACTCGGACAACCTCTTCCGAGTGAGCTTGCAACCCTTCGCCCTCACGACCAGCACGCTCGTCTCCGGGCTCAACGAAGCGGCATACGGCCTGGGCGCCCTCTGGGCGGCAGCGGGCGACCTGGTCCGCGTGGATCCCACCAGCCTCGCGGTCACCGCCACCTACCCGCTCCCAGGCACAGTGCTCCTCGTGACCGTGGCAGCAGGCAAGCTCTGGGTCGCAACGAGGACGAACCTGCTCGCCGTCGACCCGACGACGGGAGCCGTGCAGCGCACCGAGCCGTTGGGCTTCCTTCCCCAAGCCATGGCGGCTTCTCCCAATCGTTCGGTCCTCTACGTCGTCGGTGACAAGCAACCGCCCGTTCACGCACGCCGCACGGTCAACAGTGCGAGACTCGCAAGTTTCGATTCCACCAACGGTGCGCTTCTCGGCGAGCGCACGATCGGACGGGCTAGCACGGGCGCCATAGCCACGACGAAGAACGGTGTGTGGGCCGCCGTCGCGGCTCTGGGCAAGAAGGACGCGACGACCAAGATCAAGCTGTACAGAGGCGCGTCCCTGGCTCCGGGTACTCAACTGGTCTTTCAGTCCAACGCCTCTGTCGTCCCGTACGTCAGCGGCTCTGTGTTGTGGATCATCGGTACCGGGGCATATAGAACCAAGTGTGCCGATGCCAGTACGGGTCATGTGGCTGCCACTGGCACGCGCGTCTTCTCACTCGGAGACGGCGCCATGTTGTCCGCCGATGGACGAGCGTTCATGGTGCGAGACGGCTATCGGAACCCGACAAGACTGCTCGAGATCCGCCCGACTTCCGCCTGTACGCACTGAGCCACCACGGGCCTCCGTGCGGGATGCTCCGGACCGAAGGGCTTGGGCCGGCGGACGCCCGGCGGCAGTAGTCAGTCAACTGAGGTGGGACCGGGACTGCTGGGTCGTTGCTCAGCCGGCAGCGAGGGCCTGGTCGAGAAACGACACCGACGACGGGTCCAGGTGGACGAGCCCGCCGACCTCCCCGAAGGACCGGTCTGCGGAGGCCAGCGCCCATCCTCTCCGGCGGGCCGTCGCGGCGAGCACGGCGTCGAACGGTCCGAGATGCACGGCGTCGCGGAACAGGCCGAGCCCTTCGAGGAGGTCCTCCTGGTCGGGTTGGACAAGGGGCGAGAGCCCTGTGGCGTACTCCACCGCCCGAGCGGCGGCGTCAGCACGTGTCCGCCGCCGAGCCCGGACATGGGCGAACTCCTGGACGACCTCGACCGTGGTCGTGGCCCGCAGGTCGCCGTCACGGACCGATGCGACGAGCGCACGAGCTGGGTCACGGAGCGGGTGCTCGGTGCCGACCGCGTACACCAGGATGGTCGTGTCGAGGACGATCACGCCGTACGGCTTCGGACGGCCTCCAGCTCTTCGCGGAGCTCGCCTGGATCCGGCACGTCCATGGGGTCGGCGTCCAGGACCGCCTGCAACGCCGCTCGACGTTCGTCCGCGTTCCCCGGGTAGCGCTCGTCGATCGCCTCCCGCACGAGCACGGCGACGGGCACGCCGCGGTGGCCCGCCTCCCGTTCGAGACGGGACCAGCGATCCTCGTCGATCAGGACCTGTAGGCGCCGATCAAGCATGCTCATATATTAGCATACTCCAGTTCGTGCCCGCGCCTCCAGACCATTACCGACCGCCGGTCGGCGGCCGAGTGGAGAGGGACCTACCGGTCGAGCGTCGCGTAGCGCAGGCGAAGCGTCCGACACGCCTGCCGGATCCCCGGGCTGTCGTCCCGGGAGGACACGAGGACCCTGGCCCCCAGAGCCTCCGCCGCCGCAACCGCTTCCGAGCCGAGCATGGAGAGCCCACGGTGCTCCGAGACCAGGTGCCCCATCCTCCAGGCCAGGGCGCGCATCGGGACGACCTCGAACGTCCCCGGCAAGGCGACCAAGCCGGCGACCAGGGCGTCTCGCTCCGGTGGGTCCCACGCTCCGAACAGCGCGCCGCCGCGCCGGCCGGCGGCGCTCTTGCAGAGGCGGGCGTACCAGAGGTTCGTCGTGGCCATGCCGTCCCGACGGACGGCCCGTCGAAGGGCCGGATCGGGACCCGCCAGCCAGTCACGGAGGAGGTGGTCGTCGAGCAGCACCATCAGGTGCTGCGGAGGTCCGGATCGTCTTCGGCGGCGACCGCCGCGTAGTGGGCCTCGGCGGGCAGCACGGTGTCGAGCAGGCGACCACGGTACCCCGCGGGCACCGTCAGGACCCCGAAGCCGAGATCCAGGACGTCCACCCTGCCGCCCCTCTCGAGGTGCCACCGGCGCCGCACCTCAGCCGGGAGGCTCATCTGTCCCGACGAGGAGACCTTGAAGTGCTCGGCTATGGCCATACGGGCCCCTCCACTTGGTAGATCCGATCGTTCACCAAGCATAGGCCCCGGAGGTGGGGTCGTGGCCCCTCTCGCTCCGGGGCTGCCTAGCGGCGTGCGGCCGCCGGCACCAGGAACCGGCCGATGACGGGCACGTCGGTCAGCGCCTCCGCCCGCAGGATGGCCACCACCGTGGGCGGGATCAGCTCCGGGGCGTCGTAGACGATGGACCGGGGCACCCAGGCCGGCTCGTACTTGGCGTTGAACCGCCAGAGCGACTCGATCTGGAACACCCCCGACATCCGTCGCAGGGCCCACCGCTCCACGCGCTGGGTCACGCCGTCGCCCGAGCCCCCCTCGAGGGTGGAGCGCATGGCGGCGAAGTTGAGGCTGAGGCCCCGCTTCCCCTCGCGGCGCAGGTGCTCGATGGTGGAGCACAGCGCGAAGTCCAGCAGGCCGTTCGGGTGCTCGCCCGGGTCCCGCCGCATCAGGTCGAGCGAGTAGCCGCCGATGGCGGCCGAGGGCACGAACTGGCACATCGCCGCCGGGGCGCCGTCCGGCCCGTCGACCACGGTGAGCAGCAGCCCGGTGTCGCGCCGGTCGAAGATGCGGCCGAGCATCATCGAGAAGCCGCGCTCGTGGTCTCCCCGGCGGTTCCGTCCCGTCAGCTCCACCAGCGGCGCGGCCGTCTCCGGGGTGACGGCGGCCGGGTCGAGGAACCGGACCGTGTACCCGTAGCGGCCCATGCGGGTGACCGCCTGGCGGAGGCCCTTCATCCGCCCGCCCTGGAGCGAGAACCGCTCCAGGTCCACCACCGCCTCGTCGCCGAGGTAGACGTGGCGCATGCCGTCCTCGTGGTAGAGGGGGAGCCACTCCCCGGCCGCGGCCATGACGGCCACCCCCCACCCGCGGCGGTCGCAGTGCCGCCGGAAGGCGTGCCAGGCCTGCCGGCGCTCGCCGTGGGGGCCGATGGGGTCCGGGGAGACCACGCACACGCCGCCGTAGACGGCGTAGGCCACCAGCGTGTCGTGGTGGAAGAACCACCGCTTGTCGTCGCGCAGGGCGAAGTAGTCGAGGGTGCCCGTCCCGTGCCGGCGCACGATGTCGCGCGCCCGCAGCTCGGCCGCCCGGCGTCCCGGCGCCGGCCGTGCCGGCTCCTGCGCCTGCGCCTGCGCCGCCTGCAGGTCCATCGCCTGCGCCAGGCCCGCCGTTCCCGCCGGCGCCACGGGCAGCGACGGCCCGCGCGCCCCCGCCTCCTCGGACGACAGCGTGCGGTCCACCACCGGCCTGGTCAGCAGGTACAGGCTCACCAGCGCCAGGGCGATCCCCACCCCGAGCATGCTCGGGGAGATCCAGTCCTGGACCGGGTCGGGCAGGGGCACCGAGTGCAGGCCGGCCAGCCGCTCGGTCACCGCCAGGAGCACCATCGGCCAGGCCGGCAGCGTGGCGTGGTGCCACCGGCCGCTCACCTCGGCGCCCGCCCAGGCGGCCAGCACCGCCACCGTGCCGCCGACGGCCAGGGTGGCGGCGGCCGAGCGGGTGGACGCGTGGTCGGCCGCCGCGCCGAAGAGGTCCCGCTCGGCCACGAGCAGCCCCAGGACGACGGCGGTCAGCAGGAGCACGCCCAGGCCGCCGCCGTGCACCAGGTGCAGCACCAGGGTGGCGGCGAGGAGCGCCGACGCCACCAGCCACGCCCGCCGCTGGCCCCGCAGCACCCCCCGGGCCAGCATGACGAGGGCGATGCCGGCCAGGGCCACCAGGGCGCCGGCGGCCTGGGCCACGGCGAGGGGGAGGATCTGCCGCACCAGCACCAGGTGGCCGGCCGCCGGCCGGCTCACCGCGGCCACCAGGTCCACCAGGCCGGCCAGGAAGATGGCGCCGGCGGCCACCCGGCGCACCCGGCGGGTGCGCACCCGGTCGGCCACCAC
>JBOGGH010000052.1:0-9786 GCA_050743905.1 Acidimicrobiales bacterium | reverse complement strand
GGGCCGCCCCGGGCGGCTCAGGTGTCGCCCCCGGCGTGGGCCCCGGCGGGCAGTCCATGAACCCGTCCACCGCCCAGATCCTCGAGGCGGTGGACGCGCTCGGCTCGGAGCAGGTCATCGTGCTCCCCAACAACGCCAACATCCGGCCGGTGGCCGAGCAGGTGGACGACCTCTCGGCCAAGGCGGTCCGGGTGGTGCCCACGGGCAGCATCGTGGAGGGCTTTGCCGCCCTGCTCGCCTACGACCCGGCGGCCGGCGCGGAGGAGAACGAGGCGGCCATGCGGGCCTCGGCGGCGCGGGTGGTCCCGGGCGAGGTGACCCGGGCGGTGCGCGACGCCGACACGGCGATCGGCCACGTGCGCGAGGGGGACTGGATCGGCCTCTCCCGCGACGGCGTGGTCTCCGTGGCCGGTTCGGCCGCCGTGGCCGCCGTGGCGCTGCTCGACCGGCTGCTCCGGGGGGACCACGAGCTGGTGACGCTGATCGAGGGCGAGGGCGCCACGGACGCCGACACCCGGCGCATCACGGCGTGGCTGCAGGACGAGCGCCCGGACGTCGCCACCGAGGTACACCACGGGGGCCAGCCGCTCTACCCGTACCTGTTCGGCATCGAGTGAGCGCCCCCGGCGCCGCCGCCGGGGCGGCCCGCCGGGGTGCGCAGGGTCGCACCTTGAGAGCGCTGGCCGGCCACGTGGTCGACGAGCTCGAGTCGCTCTCCCCGAAGAAGGCGAAGGCGCTGCACGAGTGGGGGGTGCACACGGTCCTCGATCTGCTGACGACGTTCCCCCGCCGGCACCTCGACCGGACGCGCCAGGTCGACGTGGCCGACCTGGCGGTGGGGGACGAGGCGGTGGTCCTGGCGACCGTGGCGCGGGCCTCGTCGCGGCGCACCGGGAACCGGCGCTCGATCGTGGAGCTCTCGGTGCACGACGGCACCGGTGCCATGAAGGTCGTGTTCTTCAACCAGCCATGGCGGGCCGCCCAGCTTGCCCAGGGCACGCAGGCTCTCTTCTTCGGGAAGGTGACGGAGTTCCGCGGACAGCGCCAGATGGCCGTGCCGGTGGTGGACGTGGTGGTGGGCACCGACGGGTCGGCGCGCCGGACGCGCACCCTCCGCATCGTGCCGATCTACCCGGCGTCGGGGAAGGCGGGTCTCACGAGCTGGGAGATCGGTGGCTGGGTGGAGGAGGCGCTCGAACGGGCCGGGCGGTTCGCCGATCCCCTGCCGGACGTCGCCCGCGAGCAGCTCGACCTGACCGACAGGACGGCGGCCATGTGGGGCTATCACCTCCCGGCCACCATGGCCGACACGGTGCCGGCACGGCGCCGTCTCGCCTTCGACGAGCTCTTCCGGCTGCAACTGGCGCTCGTGCTCCGCCGGCGCGCGCTGGAGCTCGACGCCCGGGCCGTCCGCCACGCCGTCTCGGCGCGCGAGGTCACGGGCACGGCGGGTGACGGTGCCTCGGAGCAGCCGCCGGCGCCCGGCCGGGAGGGCCTGGTCCGCGCCTTCCTGGCCGGCCTCCCCTTCGCCCTCACCACGGCCCAGCGGCGGGCGCTGGCCGCGGTCTTCGCCGAGATGGCCGGCCCGCTCCCCATGCACCGGCTCCTCCAGGGCGACGTCGGGTCCGGCAAGACGGTGGTGGCCGTGGCGGCGCTCCTGGCGGCGGTCCAGGGCGGCCACCAGGGGGCCCTCATGGTCCCCACGGAGGTGCTGGCCGAGCAGCACCACATGGCGGTCCGCGCCCTCACCGCCTCGCTGGAGGTGGGGGACCCCGACCGCCTCGGCGGCCGGCGACCGCTGGAGGTGGCCCTCCTCACCAGCCGGACCGGCGCCGCCGAGCGCGCCCGGCTCCACGAGGGATTGCGCGAGGGTGGGGTGGACGTGGTGGTGGGCACCCACGCCCTCCTCACCGACGAGGTCCGCTTCCGCTCGCTCGGCCTGGCGGTGATCGACGAGCAGCACCGCTTCGGGGTGGAGCAGCGCGCCGCCCTGCGCGACAAGGGGCGCTCCCCGGTGCTCGCCGGGGATGGCGCGGCCGCCGGGGACGGCGCGGCCGCCCGGGACGGCGGCGCCGACCCGGACCTGCTGGTGATGACGGCCACGCCCATCCCGCGCACGGCGGCAATGGTGCTCTTCGGCGACCTGGACATGGTGGTGCTGGACGAGCTCCCGCCCGGCCGCTCGCCCGTCGCCACCACCTGGGCGCGGGCCCCGATGGACGAGGCGGCCGCCTGGGAGCGGGTGCGCGCCGAGGTGGCTGCCGGCCACCGGGCCTACGTGGTCTGCCCGCTGGTGGAGGGGTCCGAGCGGGTGGTGGCCCGGTCGGCCACCGAGGAGCTCGAGCGGCTGGCCGGCGGCGAGCTGCGCGGCCTGCGCCTGGGCCTCCTGCACGGCCAGATGCCGGCGGCGGCCAAGGAGGAGGTGATGGCCGCCTTCCGCGAGGGCGGGGTGCAGGTGCTGGTGGCCACCACCGTGATCGAGGTGGGGGTGGACGTGCCCGAGGCCACGGTGATGGTGGTGGAGGACGCGGCGCGCTTCGGCATCGCCCAGCTCCACCAGCTCCGCGGCCGGGTGGGGCGCAGCGACCTCCCGAGCTGGTGCTACCTGCTGGGCGACGCGCCCACCGAGGACGCCGGCGAGCGGCTGGCGTCGCTGGAGCGCACGACGGACGGGTTCGAGCTGGCCGAGGTCGACCTCGACCTGCGCGGCGAGGGCACGATCCTGGGCGCCCGCCAGCGGGGGCGGAGCGACCTCCGCCTGGCCCGCCTCCGCCGCGACGGCGACCTGCTGGAGGCGGCGCGCCGGGTGGCCGAGGCGGTGACCGAGGACGACCCGCTCCTCGCCGGCCACCCGCTCCTCCAGGACGAGGTCCGCCTCTTCCTGGAGCCGGAGGACGAGGCCTTTCTCTTCAAGAGCTGACGCGCCGCGGTGCCGCCCGCGGCGCCGGCGTCGTGTCCTCCCAGCCCACGCGGCGTCGCCACCGCGAGGGGCGCTCGACGGTACGGTGGGGACGTGCGCGTGATCGGCGGTCTGAGCCGGGGGCGACGCCTCCCCGCCCGCTTGCCCGCCGGGGTCCGCCCCACCTCGGACCGGGTCCGCGAGGCGATCTTCGACGTGCTCGGCTCGATGGGCGGCGTGGACGGGCTCAGGGTGGCCGACCTGTTCTGCGGCAGCGGCGCGCTCGGTGCCGAGGCCCTCTCGCGCGGGGCCGCCGAGGTCACGTTGGTGGACCACCACCCGGACGCGCTGGCCGCCGTGCGCGCCAACCTGGCGGCTGCCGGCCTGGACCGGCTCGCCGGCCAGCGGGCCGTCGTGGTCCGGGCCGAGCTGCCGGCGTGGCTCGGCCGGGCCGGGTCGTTCGACCTGGCGCTGTGCGACCCGCCCTACGCGTTCGCCGACTGGGGCACGCTGCTCGGCTCCCTGCGGGCCGAGGTGGCGGTGCTCGAGTCCTCCTCGGAGGTCGAGGTCCCGGGGGGCTGGGCGGTCACGAGGGCGCGCCGGTACGGCGGTACGCTCGTGACCGTGGTCCGCACCGCAGCCCATGCCGCGCCGGCGGCGCGGCCGCCCTCCCCGGTGGCGGTCCCGTGAGGGTCGCCCTCCTCCCCGGCTCGTTCGACCCCTTCCACAACGGCCACCTCGAGGTGGTGGAGCGGGCGGCGCGCCTCTTCGACGAGGTCGTGGTGGCGGTGGTGCGCAACCCGCAGAAGAGCGCGCCGCTCTTCACCCTGGACGAGCGCCGCGAGATGCTCGAGGAGTCCGTGGCCCACCTGCCCTCGGTCAGGACCGAGTCGGTCAGCACCCTGGTGGTCAACGTGGCGCGGGACGTGGGCGCCTCGGCCATCGTGAAGGGCCTGCGGGCGGTGTCGGACTTCGAGAACGAGCTGCAGATGGCCCAGATGAACCGCCAGCTCTCGGGGATGGAGACGGTCTTCATCCCCACCAGCTCCTCCCACTCGTTCATCGCCTCCCGGCTCCTGCGGGAGGTGGCGCGCTTCGGCGGGGACGTCTCGGCGTTCGTGCCCAAGGCGGTGGCGTCACGGCTGGCGGAGCGGTTTGGCGACGCCGGTGGTCCCGGCAGGACGGAGAGGCCATGACCGACGCCTTCGAGGACCTGCACGAGGAGCAGCCCGACCTCGCCGACCTGGACGCCGAGGGGCTCGTCCACCGCGTGATCGACGTGGTGAGCACGGCCAAGGCCATGCCCCTGTCGGCCTCCGTGCTGGTCTCGCGTGACGAGGTGCTGGAGCTGCTGGAGTCGGCGCTGGAGCGCATGCCCGACGAGCTGCGCCAGGCGCGCTGGCTGCTCAGGGAGCGCGAGGAGTTCATGGCCGAGCGGGCCCGGGAGGCCGACGCCCTCATGGAGGACGTGCGCGCCCAGGCCGAGCACATGGTGTCCCGCACCGAGGTGGTCCGCCAGGCCAACCAGGTGGCCCAGCGCATCCTGGACGACGCCAACGAGGAGGCGCGCCGGATGCGCCACGAGGCCGAGGACTACTGCGACCAGAAGCTGGCGGGCATGGAGATCGTGCTGGAGCGGATCGTGCGGACGGTGCAGTCGGGCCGGCAGAAGCTGCAGGCCACCGCCCCGCCGCCGTCCACCGAGGCGGCCGCCGCAGAGGGCACGGGCGAGGAGGGGCCGGCCGAGGACGGCTTCTTCGACCAGGATCTGTCGTAGGCCGGGCGCCGTGCGGGCCCCGGCGAGCGAGCGAGAGGAGGGAGGCGCACCGTGCCCGAGGATCCCTTCGTAGTCCACGTGGCCCGGCTCCGCCGGGTGGCCGGCTCCCGCTGGCACGAGGTCCGGCGGGGGGAGCTCGACCCCGAGCACCTCCTGTCGGCCGACGCCGACGCCGGGGATGCCGGAGGCGCCGGGGAGGGGGACGGGGACGCCGCAGGCGCCGAGAGCGCCGTCCCCGCAGGCGCCGAGGCCTGGGGCGACCTGGTGCTCCAGTCCTTCGACGGCGGCGTCATGGTGAGCGGCACCGTGGGGGCCCCGTGGCTGGGGATCTGCCGGCGCTGCACCGCCCCGGTCGGCGGCGAGCTGCGCATCGCCGTGCGCGAGCGGTTCACCGAGCCCGGTGCCCGCTACGGCGACCCGGACGACGAGGAGTCGTACCCGATCGTGGCCGACCGGCTCGACCTCCGCCCCATGGTGCGCGACGCCGTGGTCCTGGAGCTGCCCCTGGCACCGCTCTGCCGGGACGACTGCCGGGGCCTCTGCCCCCACTGCGGCGCCGACCGGAACGTGGAGCCGTGCACCTGTGTGGCGCCGCGGGACCCCCGGTGGGCTAACCTCGACGTGCTCCGGGCGGCCCGGTAGCGGGGCCGGACGGCCCGGCGGGCGCCGGCCGGGGGAGCGCACCCGCGGGTGCTCCCGGCCGGTCCACGGCGTGGGCGCACGCGTGGGGGGCACGAGGTGCCGCCCACCCCGGGCGGCCCGGATCTGGAGCGAGCTGACGATGGCGGTCCCGAAGAAGAAGACATCCAAGGCCAAGGGCCGCAGCCGGCGGGCCGCCAACTGGCGGCTGGACCGCCCGGCGCGCAGCGTCTGCCCCCACTGCCACCAGGCCAAGCTGCCCCACGTGGTGTGCCCCAACTGCGGCTGGTACAAGGGCCGGCAGGCGGTAGAGGTCGACTGAGACGGGCCGTCCCCGCGCCGCGGCCCGCCCGCCGCGCCCCCTGACACCCGCCGACCGGGCGGCCGCCTCCGGCCACGGGCGGTGAGGTGAGCCCCCGCCGGCGCGCCGTCTCCGGCGACGCCGCTGCCGGGCTGCCGGTGGCCGTGGACGCCATGGGCGGCGACCGGGCGCCCGGGGCCGTGGTGGAAGGGGCCCGCCGCGCCGCCGACGAGGGCGTGCCGGTGGTGCTCGTGGGCCCCCCCGAGCAGGTGGGGGACACGGCCGGGCTGGACCTCGTGGCCTGCAGCGAGGTCATCGCCATGCACGAGGACCCGGCCCAGGGGGTGCGGCGCAAGAAGGACTCGTCGCTGGTCCGGTCGGCCGAGCTGGTGCGCGACGGCCGGGCCTCGGCCATGGTCAGCGCCGGCAACACGGGGGCCACCATGGCGTCCGCGCTGCTGCGGATGGGCCGCCTCCCCGGCGTGGCCCGCCCGTGCATCGCCACGCCGCTGCCCCGGCTCGGGACGGCCCCGGCGGTGCTGGTGGACGCCGGGGCCAACGCCGAGTGCACGCCCCAGATGCTCGTGCAGTTCGCCCAGATGGGGGCGGCCTACGCCGCCGCCCGGTACGGGGTGGGCGACCCCTCGGTGGGCCTGCTGTCCATCGGCGAGGAGGCCTCCAAGGGCACGCCCCTGGTCAAGGAGGTCCATGGCCTGCTGGCCGGGGGGACGGCCGGGATCCGGTTCCACGGGAACGTGGAGGGCCGGGACCTCCTGCCCTCGCCCGCCGACGTGGTGGTGACCGACGGCTTCACCGGGAACGTCACCCTGAAGGCCCTGGAGGGGTCTCTGCGGTTCGTCATCGAGACCCTCTACGGGGTCTTCGGGACGGACGAGGCCACCCGGGCGGCCTCCGAGGTGCTGCTGCCGCACCTGCTGCCGATCGCCGCCGAGCTGGACCCCGAGAACACGGGCGGGGCGATGCTCCTCGGGGTGGACGGGGTGTGCGTGATCAGCCACGGGTCGTCGAGCGCCACCGCCGTGGCGAACGCCGTCCGGATCGCCCACGACCTGGCCACCGGGGGCCTGGTGGACGGCCTGGCGGCGGCGGTCGCCCCCGGCTGAGGCGGCCCCCGCCCGGCCCCCGCCGGGCACGTGACGGCCCTGGCGCGGGTGACGACGGAAGGCTGCGGAACGCGGCGGCGTGCACCCGGATCCGGCCCGGTGAGGTGGGGACGACCGCCGGGGAGGTGCCAGCCGGTATCATCTCAGGCGATCCGAACCCCGAGCGCAGGAGCCGGCGTGCCCGCAGAGACCCACATCGACCGAGGCCCCCTGGACCGCCAGGGCGTGCTCGACCTCATCCGGGACCAGCTCGCCGACATCCTCGAGCGGGATCCGTCCACGATCACCGAGGGCTCCTCGTTCGTGGAGGACCTGGACGCGGACTCGCTGGCCCTGATCGAGCTGGTGGAGGCGCTGGAGGAGGAGCTGGGTGAGCGGAGCGTGGGCTTTCGCATCGACGACGAGGACCTCGAGGACCTCCGCACCGTCCGTGACGCCGTCGACTACGTCTGCGCCAAGCTCGGAGCCGGTTGACCGGCAGACGGTGGACGCGGTCGCCGAGCGAGCCGCGGCCCTGGGGAGGCGGCTGGGGCACCGGTTCGCCGACCCGGGCCTGTTGCTCCAGGCGCTCGCCCACCGGAGCTGGTGCGGCGAGCAGGAGGGCGTGCCCTCCAACGAGCGCCTGGAGTTCCTGGGCGACGCCGTGCTCGGCCTCGTGGTGGCCGAGCACAGCTATCACCGCTTCCCGGACTACCCCGAGGGCAAGCTGGCCAAGCTGCGCGCCGCCGTGGTCAACGCCCGGGTGCTGGCCGAGATGGCCGACGAGCTCGGGCTGGGCGAGGTGCTCCTCCTGGGCAAGGGCGAGGAGGCGTCCGGCGGGCGCACCAAGGCCTCGATCCTGGCCGACGCCCTGGAAGCCGTCATCGGCGCCGTCTACCTCGACGCCGGCTGGGTCGCCGCCCGGCCGCTGGTCCTGCGCCTGCTCGGCGAGCGGATCGACCGCGCCGCCGCCGAGCCGGACGACTTCGACCACAAGAGCCGGCTCCAGGAGCTGACGGTGCGACGGGGGGACGGCACGCCGCACTACGTGATCGAGGGCTCCGGGCCGGACCACGACCGCCACTACGCGGCCGAGGTCTTCGTGGGCGGCACCCGCCGTGGCGCCGGCGAGGGCACGTCCAAGAAGGACGCGGAGCAGGAGGCGGCGCGGACGGCGTGGGAGGCGATCCACGATGGGTGAGGCCCGCCGTGCCTGAGCTCCCCGAGGTCGAGACGCTCCGCCAGGACCTGTCCAAGGAGGTCGTGGGCCGGAAGATCAAGGCGGTCTCGGTGGCCAACGGCCGCTCGGTCCGGCGCCACCCGAGCGCCAAGCACTTCCGCGCCCTGCTGGAGGGCCGGACGGTCAAGAGCGTGGCGCGGCTCGGCAAGTACCTGCTGGTCTCCCTGGACAGCGGGAACACCCTCGTGGTGCACCTGGGCATGAGCGGCCAGCTCCTGCGGGTGAAGAGCGCCAAGGAGCCCAAGCCCAAGCACACCCACGTGGTGATCACCTTCACCCAGGGCGGCGAGCTCCGCTACGTGGACCCCCGGACCTTCGGCGAGATGTTCGTCTCGGTGCCCAAGCCGGCGGAGGCGGGCGGCACGTCGTCCTCCTCGTCCTCGAGCACCTCGGCGTCCGACGGTGCGGCCCTCCGGCGCCAGGTCCACGAGCTGTCGCATCTCGGCTTCGACCCGATCGAGGACATGATGAGCTGGGACCGGTTCGCCCTGCTCCTGCGCCAGCACCATGCGGGGCTGAAGCCGCTCCTCATGGACCAGCAGTTCGTGGCCGGCATCGGCAACCTGTACTCCGACGAGATCCTCTTCGCCGCCGGCCTCCGCTACGACCGCCCGGCGGACGAGCTCTCCACCACCGAGACCCGCCGCCTCTACCGCTCGATGGTGGAGACCCTGGCCGAGGCCATCAAGCACCGGGGGTCCACCCTGGCCGACGAGCAGTACCGGGACCTCTTCGGCGAGGCCGGTGACTACCAGGGCAGCCACCAGGTGTACGACCGGGAGGGGCAGTCGTGCCGGCGGTGCCGGAACACCATCGTCCGGATGAAGGCCGGGGGCCGGTCCACCTTCTTCTGCGAGCACTGCCAGATCTGACGCCCGTGCCCCCGGGCCCCGTCCCCGGCGGTTGGTAGGGTCCACCCGATGTTCCTCAAGTCCCTCAGCATGAAGGGGTTCAAGTCCTTCGCCGACCCCACGGTGCTGGAGCTCGAGCCGGGCATCACCGTGGTGGTGGGGCCCAACGGGAGCGGGAAGTCCAACGTGGTGGACGCCGTGACCTGGGTGCTGGGGGCCCAGGGCCCGCGTGCGCTCCGCTCGCAGAAGATGGAGGACGTCATCTTCGCCGGCACCACCAGCCGGCCGGCGCTGGGGCGGGCCGAGGTCTCCCTCACGATCGACAACGCCTCGGGCAAGCTGCCCGTGGACATGGCCGAGGTGACGATCACCCGGACGCTGTTCCGCTCCGGGGACAGCGAGTACGCCATCAACGGCACGCCCTGCCGGCTCCTCGACATCCAGGAGCTGCTGAGCGACTCCGGCGTCGGCCGCCAGCAGCACATGATCATGGGCCAGGGGCAGCTCGACACCGTGCTCAACGCCCGACCCGAGGACCGGCGCGCCATCATCGAGGAGGCGGCGGGCGTGCTGAAGCACCGCCGCCGGCGCGAGCGCGCCGAGCGCCGCCTGGCCGCCACCCAGGAGAACCTGGAGCGCCTGGGCGACCTGGTGCGCGAGGTGCGCCGGCAGATCCGTCCGCTGGAGCGGCAGGCCGCCGCCGCCCGCTCGCACAGCGCGCTGACCGCCGAGCTCCGCGCCGTCCGGCTCCACCTGGCCGGGGCCGAGCTGGCCGACCTGGAGTCCCGGAACGCCGCCGCCGGCGAGGCCCTGGGGACGGTGGCCACCGAGGAGCACGAGCTCCGGGAGACGGTGGAGCGCCTGGACGCCGAGGCCACCGCCACGGCGGCCGCCCTCTCCTCCAGCCGGGAGGTGGACCTGGCCTCGGCACTCGGCCGGGTGCAGGGCCTGGTGGAGCGCTCGCGCGGCACCACCG
>JBOGGH010000051.1:0-9826 GCA_050743905.1 Acidimicrobiales bacterium | reverse complement strand
GGTGTGGCCGGCGCCGCCTACGCGGGGGTGCTGGCCGCCACCGCGGGCAGCCGCGTGCTCGGCGCGGCGGAGCTGCTGGCCGGGACGGCGCCGGCGGGCCCGCCGGTGGAGGCTGTGGCCGCGCCGGGCGGCCCGGGCCCGGGGCCCGGTGACGACGCCGTGGTCCTCTTCACCAGCGGCACCACCGGGACCCCCAAGGCCGTCCCGCTGAGCCACGGGATCCTCGGGGCGAGGGTGGCGGCGTTCGCCCCGCGGGCCGAGCCCCGGCCGTCGGTGGCGCTGATGTGCGTCCCGCTGGTCCACGTGGGCGGCATGCTCGGGATGCTGGTGGGGCTGGCCCGGGGGAGCACCACCGTGGTGCAGACGCGCTTCGACGCCGGGGAGTGGCTGGCGCTCGTGGAGCGGCACCGGGTGACCTCGGCGTTCGTGGTCCCCACCATGCTCCACCGCATCCTCGACCACCCGGCCTTCGACCGCACCGACCTCGGCTCGCTGGCGGCCCTCTCGTACGGCGCGGCCCCGGCGCACCCCGATCTCGTGCGGCGGGCCATGGATAGGCTCCCCGGCGTGGCGCTGACCAACACGTTCGGCCAGACCGAGACGATCGGGTCGATCACCGCCCTGGGCCCGGGCGACCACACGCCGGAGCGCCTGGCCTCGGTGGGCCGGCCGCTGCCCGGGGTGGAGGTGCGGGTGGTAGATGCGGCCGGCGGCGCGGACGTGGCCCGTGGCGCGGTGGGCGAGCTGTGGGTGCGCACCGCCGGCGGGGTGGCCCCCGGGGAGGCGGTGGGCGCCGCCGCGGCCCCGGACGGCTGGCTGCGCACCGGCGACCTGGTCTCCGAGGACGAGGACGGCTACCTCTACCCCGCCGGGCGCCTGGTGGACGTCATCAACCGGGGCGGCGAGAAGTTCCCGCCCTCCGAGGTGGAGGACGCGCTCCGCAGCCACCCGGCGGTGCGCGACGTGGCGGTCTTCGCCGTCCCCGACCGCGAGATGGGCAGCCGGGTGGGCGTGGCCGTGGTGGTGGTCGTGGCGTCCGCCGGGGAGGCAGACGGGGAGGCCGCCGGAGGCGGCGCCGGGGCGGTGGGCACCGAGCAGCTCCGTGACCACTGCCGCGGGCGGCTCGCCGCCTTCAAGCTGCCCGAGGTGGTCCTGGTCCTGGACGAGCTGCCCTACAACGACTTCGGCAAGGTGGACCGCCGGGCCCTCCGGCGGCTGGCCGGGGACGGCGCGGCGCCGGCCGACGGCAGGCCGGAAGGGGACGGCGGCCGGTGAGCGCGGCGGCGGGTCTGCTCACCGGGGACGTGGCCCTCGAGATCTTCCGGACCATGGCCACCATCAGGGCCGCCGAGGACCGGATCGAGAAGGGGTTGCGGTCGGGCGAGCTGCGGATGACCTACTACCCGGTCCGCGGGCAGGAGGCCATCCCCGCCGCCGTCTCGGCCCACCTCCGGCGCGACGACCACATGGTGACCACCTACCGCGGCATGCACGACTGCATCGCCAAGGGCGTGCCCCTCGACGAGCTCTTCGCCGAGATGTGCGGGAAGGCCACCGGCACCTCGAAGGGCAAGGGCGGGCCCATGCACCTCTCGGACCCGAGGTCGGGCCTCATGGTGACCACCGGCGTGGTGGGCGGCGGGCTGCCCATAGCCGACGGGCTGGCCCTGGCGGCCGTCCTGCAGGGCACCGACCGCGTGACGGTGGTCAACTTCGGCGACGGCGCCACCAGCATCGGCGCCACCCACGAGGCCTGCAACCTGGCGGCGGTGTGGGACCTGCCGGTCCTCTTCGTCTGCCAGCACAACCAGTACGGGGAGCACACCCGCTTCGAGGAGTACACCCGCACGGCGCGGCTGGCCGACCGCTTCCGCGCCTACGGCATGGCCGCCGCCACCGTGGACGGCAACAGCGTGCCCGACCTGTACGCGGCGGCCGGCGAGGCGGTGGACCGGGCGCGCCGGGGCGGCGGGCCCACGTTCCTCGAGTGCCTCACCTTCCGGCTCGGGGCGCACGCCTTCGGCACCACCACCGAGTACGTGGACGCCGGGGAGCTGGCCCGGGCCGAGGCGGCCGAGCCGGTGGGGCGCCACCGCCGGTGGCTGGCGGACGAGATGGGCATCGGGGAGGAGGCCCTCGCCTCGATCGAGGGGGAGGCCGCTGCCGAGGTGGAGCGGGCGATGGCGGCGGCGCTGGCCGCCGGTCCGCCCGGGCCGGACGAGCTCCAGGCCGACGTGTTCGGCGCCGCCCACGAGGTGCCGGCGTGAGCGCCCCCGCGACGGCCGCCACGCCGGAGGGGGCCGGGGACGCCGGCGACCCGGTCCACACCATGGCCGAGGCCGTGAACCAGGCGATCGACCTGGCCATGGCGGCCGACCCCACGGTCTTCGCCCTCGGGGAGGACATCGAGGACCCGGTGGGCGGGGTGATGAAGGGGACGAAGGGCCTCTCCACCAAGTACGGCCGGGAGCGGGTGCGCAACACGCCCATCTCCGAGCAGGCCATCGTGGGCACGGCCATCGGCGCCTCGCTGGCCGGCATGCGGCCGGTGGCCGAGGTCATGCTGATGGACTTCTTCGCCGTGGCCATGGACCAGGTGGCCAACCACGCCGCCAAGCTCCGGTACATGTCCGGCGGCCGGACCAACGTGCCGATCACCATCCGGACCTCGGTGGGGGGCTCGCGGCAGTTCGGGGCCCAGCACTCCCAGTCGCTCGAGGCCTGGCTGATGCACGTGCCGGGGCTGAAGGTGGCGGTGCCCAGCACGCCCCGGGACGCCAAGGGGCTGCTCACCGCGTGCATCTTCGACGACGACCCCTGCGTCCACATGGAGACCATGGCCCTCCTCTTCACCCGGGGCCCGGTGCCGGCGGGGCGGTTGGCGATCCCGCTGGGGACGGCCGACGTCAAGCGCCGGGGGTCGGACGTCACGGTGGTCACCTGGGGGTGGCAGGTGCCCGAGGCGCTGGCGGCGGCCGAGGCCCTGGCGGCCGAGGGGACGGACGTGGAGGTGGTGGACCTGCGGAGCCTGGTGCCGCTCGACCGCGACGCCGTGCTGGCCAGCGTGGCCAGGACGCGGCGGCTGTTGGTGGTGCACGCCGCCACCCGGTTCGCCGGCCCGGGGGCGGAGATCGCCGCCGCCGTGGCCGAGGAGCTCTTCGGCGAGCTGGCGGCGCCGGTGGGCCGGCTGGGGGCCGTGTACGCGCCGGTGCCCTACGCCGCCGAGCTGGAGCACCTGCACTACCCGGAACGCGGCCGCATCGCCGACGCCGTTCGGTCCATGGCGTGAGCCGGCGCCGGACGGACCGCCCGTGACCGCGCTCCGCCGCACCCTGATCTCGATACCCCAGGCCAGCGTGGCCGTGACCGAGGGCACCATCGTGCGCTGGCTGGTGGCCGAGGGCGACCCGGTGGCCGAGGGCCAACCGCTCTACCTGCTCGAGACGGACAAGATCGAGATGGAGGTGGAGTCGCCGGCGGCCGGCACCGTGCACCTGCTGGGCGAGGCCGGCCAGGCGTACGCGGTCGGCGCGGCCATCGGGTACGTCGACGGCCCGGCCCCTGACGCCGGGGGCTGACGTGCCGGCCCAGGTCGGGACGCACCCCCGCGGGGTGGCCGCCGTGGCCGCCGCCGACCCGGACCGGCCGGCGGTGCTCGACGGCGACCGGACGGTCACCTTTGGCGAGCTGGACGGGCGGGCCAACGCCCTGGCCACCCGGCTGGCCGAGGCCGGCGTGGCCCCGGGCGACGCGGTGGGCGCGCTCCTCGGGAACCGCGCCGAGTGGTTCGTGGTCTCCCACGCCGTGGCGCGAGTGGGGGCGCGCACCGTGCCGGTCTCGCCCCGCCTCACCGCCGGCGAGGCCCGCTACATCGCCGCGGACTCGGGGATGCGGGCGTGCTGCGCCGCCGGCCCCACGCCGCTCGACCCCGGCGAGGTCGCGACCGTCCGCGTGGACGACCCCGGGCTGGCAGCCCCAGTGCCCCACCCGCCGCGCCGGGACTTCCTGCACACCATGCCGGTCCAGATGGGCTACACCTCGGGGACCACCGGCCGTCCCAAGGCGGTGGAGCGCCCGGCGCCCCGGCCGCTGCCCGAGGCGGTGTCCTCGCCGGTGGCCACCTTCTGGGGCTACGGTCCGGAGGCGGTCCAGCTCGTCTGCGGGCCGCTCCACCACACCGCCCCGAGCGCCTACGCCGAGTACGCGCTGTGGGAGGGCGGCCGGGTGGTGGTGCAGGACCGCTTCGACGGCGAGCGCTGCCTCTCGCTCGTCGAACGCCATGGCGTCACCCACACCCAGATGGTGCCGGCCCACTTCGTGCGGATCCTGGAGGCCGACTGGCGGGCCTTCGACCGGTCGAGCCTGCGGCTGGTGCTCCACGCCGCCGCCGCCTGCCCGGTGCCGGTCAAGTGGCGAGTCCTAGAGGTCTTCCCGCGTGGGACCGTCTGGGAGCTGTACGGCGCCACCGAGGCCCTGGCCACGGTGATCTCGCCGGGGGAGTGGGTGCTGAAGCCCGGGAGCGTGGGCCGGGCCTTCCCCGGCCTGGAAGTGCGGGTGCTGGACGACGACGGCCGCCCGCTGCCGCCGGGCGAGGTGGGCACGGTCTACGTGAGCACGCTGCCCGGCGCCGGCTTCACCTACCGCGGCGACCCGGAGAAGACCGCGGCCGCCCACCGGGACGGGTTCGTCACCGTGGGCGACCTTGGGCACCTCGACCGGGACGGCTACCTCTTCATCGCCGACCGCCGCACGGATCTCATCGTCACGGGCGGGGTGAACGTCTACCCGGCCGAGGTGGAGAGCGCGCTAGCCGCCGACCCGGACGTGGTGGACTCGGCAGTGATCGGACTGCCGGACGAGCGAATGGGCCAGCGGGTCCACGCCATCGTGGAGCTGCGCGCCGGCGCGCCGGCAGACCCCGACGGGCTCCTGGCGCGCCTGGCCGACCGCCTGGCCCCCTACAAGCGGCCGCGCACGGTGGAGCTGGTGGACGCGCTGCCCCGCGAACCCGACGGCAAGGTGCGCAAGCGCGAGCTGCGGCGCGAGCGCGGCGGCGCCTGACCGCTGCCGGCCCGTCCTCCCCGGCAGGGCCTGGCGTAGCATCGGCCGCCATGGACCGCGTCGAGATGGAGACGATCATCTACGAGCAGGACGGCCCGGTCGCCCGGATCGTCCTCAACATGCCCGAGAAGGCCAATATCCAGACGGCGCAGCAGGTGTGGGACTTCGAGGACGCGCTCCGCCGGGCGGACCGCGACGACGAGGTGAAGGTGCTCGTCATCAAGGCCAACGGCAACGGCTTCTGCGCCGGCCACGCCATCGTGGAGCCCGAGGAGATGCCCGACGTGTACCCCACCCAGGGTCCCACGCCGGAGCGCACCTGGAAGCGGCACAACTACGACCTCTTCCTCTGGCCGCCCCTCAACCTGTGGGAGTTCCCCAAGGCCACCATCGCCCAGGTCCACGGCTACTGCGTGGGCGGTGGCACCGTCTACGGCTACCTGACCGACCTCACGATCGCCTCGGACGACGCCTACTTCCAGATGCCGCTGCCCCAGGGGTTCGGGCTGCCGGGGGCCCAGACCCTCATAGAGCCCTGGGCGCTCATGAACTGGAAGCGCACCTTCGAGTACCTCTACCTGGCGCCCACGCTCAGCGCCGAGCAGGCACGCGAGTGGGGGCTGGTCAACACCGTGGTGAAGCGGGCCGACCTGGAGGCCACGGTGGAGGAGACGGCGCGGACCATCGCCCAGATGCCGCTGACCACCATCATGACCATCAAGGCCGGGGTGAAGCGGGCGTGGGAGACGATGGGCATGCGCGTCCACCTCCAGAGCACCGCCGACTTCACGTCGATCGCCAGCGCCGCCACCGACGTGCGCGAGTTCATGGCCAGCCGCCGTGGGCTCCTGCCGCGCCAGATGGCGGCCCGGCAGTCGGACGAGGCGCGGGGCGACGCCACGCCCGGCGAGGGGTGACCCACCGGGGCCCTCCACCCCGGGCTCCCGGGGTCCCCGCGCGCCGTCCTCCCGGGTTCCCGGGCTCCCGATGTTGTCGCTGTTCCCCCTCCTGGCGAAATGCGCTGACCAGGGACAATGCGGGTGGGCCGCCGGCCGGCGCACCCCACCTGAGCTGGGCTCTCTCCAATTCGCCGGGAGGCGGAACCGGCCATGTGCCGGAAGGTCCGGGCCCGGGGCCGCTTGGGGGATGGGGCGGCGCTCGGCGGGGCAGGCCCGGCAGGGCAGGCCCGGCCGGCGCTCAGCGGGGGAGGCCCAGCCCGTGCTCGGCCACGATGTTGCGGTTGATCTCCGTCGTCCCCCCGGCGATCGAGGTCTGGCGCGAGCTCGCCAGGAGCTTGGCCCAGCGGTCCGTCAGCGCCCGGGGGCCGAGGAGGTCGACCGCCAGCTCGGCGAGCTGCTGGTCCGTCCGGGACCACATCAGCTTGGTGAGGCTGCCCATGCTCGGCGACGGCTGGTGCCCCGTGGCCACCGACTGCAGCTCCCGCATGGTGGTCCAGCGCATGCAGGCGATGCGGGTGTAGACGCCGGCGAGCCGGTCGCGGACCACCGGGTCGGCCAGGGCAGGGTGGTCCGCCGCGTCGGCCAGCAGCTCGTCGAAGCGCTCGCTCAGCGAGAGGTGCAGGCGGGCCACGCCGGCCCGCTCGTGGCTGAGCGTGGTCATGGCCACGCCCCAGCCGCCGTGGAGCGGGCCCAGGAGGGCGTCCCGGGGGACCCGCACGTCGTCGAAGAACAGCTCGGAGAAGGTGCGGTCGCCCACCATGGTGCGCAGCGGCCGGACCTCGATGCCCGGCGAGCGCATGTCCACCAGCAGGCAGGAGATGCCCTTGTGCTTGGGCGCCTCCGGGTCGGTGCGCACGTAGAGCTGGCACCAGTCGGCGTGCCGGCCCAGGCTGTTCCAGGTCTTCTGGCCCCGCACCACGAAGGCGTCCCCGTCGAGGGTGGCGGCGGTCCGCAGCGAGGCCAGGTCCGAGCCGGCGTCGGGCTCCGACATCCCCTGGCACCAGATCTCGTCACCCCGGAGCATCGGCCCGAGGAACCGCTCCTGTTGCGCCTCGGTCCCGACCGCCATGATGGCCGGGGCGATGTTGGACACGCCGATCACGTTCACCGGCCCGGGCGCGTGCGCCCGCGCCATCTCCTCGTGCCAGGCGAGCTGCTCCACCACGCCGGCGTCCCGGCCGCCGAAGCGGGCGGGCCAGCTCACGGCGGCCCAGCCGGCGTCGGCCAGCACCCGGTTCCAGCCCCGCAGCACCTCGAAGGCGTCCTCGTCCTCGGCGATGCCCCGCCCCGCCTCGGCCACCTCCGGGGTCACGTGCTCGGCGAGCCAGGCGGCGAGCTCCTTGCGGAAGGCCTCGGGGTCGCCGGCACGGGCCGGGTCGGCGTGGATCTCGGGCTGCATCTCGGTTCCTCCCGGCACGTTCGTAGGGGCCCGGTCCGGTCGGCGACGCGTGCGACCGTGGACGACTGTTCAGCTCAGGGGCCACGCCTCGCCGGGGCGCCGCGCCGGGGACGTCGGTGGGCGACCCGAGGATAGCCGCCCGTTCCGAGAGCCCCGGAAGCCCCCGGAGCCCGGGCTACAGCCGGGGCAGGACCTCCGCGGCGAGGAGCTCGACCGTGCGGGGGTCGGCCCGGTCGTGGGTGAAGAAGACGAAGTGGCTGACTCCCTCGTCGATGGCGCCGGCGATCCGCTCGGCCACCACCGGCGGCGTCCCCACGTAGCCCCCGGCGTCCAGCCCCCACCCCGGCGTGCCGTAGCGCCGCCGCGCCCCGGCCAGCGCCTCGGCGAGCGAGGCCTCGTCCGGCGCGAGCACCAGCACCGCCTCGTGGGACCGCCGGATCGTGGCCGGGTCACGCCCTATGCGGTGGCACTCCTCCACCAGCAGCCGGTCGCGCTCGCGCCACGTGGCCAGGCCGTAGGTGGGGATGCTCCACACGTCGGCGTACCGGGCCACCAGCGGGAGGGTGTGGCGCGGCCCCACCCCGCCCACGTGGAGGGGCGGGCGGGGTCGCTGCACCGGCAGCGGGAGGTTGGGCACGTCCTCCACCCGGTAGTGGTCGCCGGCGAAGCTGGTAGTGCCGCCCTCCAGCATGGAGGTCACGATGGCCAGGGCCTCGCCGAGGCGCGCCGAGCGCTCGGCCGCCGTCCCCCAGGGCAGGCCGGCCTGGCGGTGCTCCAGCTCCACGGAGCCGCTGCCGAGGCCCAGGTCGAGCCGGCCCGCCGAGAGCACGTCCAGGGTGGACGCCATCTTGGCCAGGAGGACCGGGTGCCGGAAGGTGTTGCAGAGCACCAGGTGCCCCACCCGGAGATCCCGGGTCTGCGCCAGGACCCAGGCGGCCAGCGTCCAACCCTCGAGCGACGGGCGGTCCGGCTGGCCCGGTCCGTAGAGGTGGTCGTAGAACCAGACCGAGCCCAGCCCCGCCGCCTCCACCGCGGCGGCCCGCTCGAGGATCCGGTCCTGGTCCATGGACACCTGGGGCAGGTAGATCCCGAACTCCGCCGGTGCGCCTCCGGCCGCGGCCATCGGGCGTCCGCGGCCTAGGCCGGCGCCACGCGGGCGGTGGCCACCGCGGCCAGCCGGTCGCCGGCGCCGGCGCCGGCGTCCCGCACCTCTACCCGGAACAGGCCACCGCCGGCGTGCTCGGCCACCGCCCGGCCGGGACCCACCCGCACCGTGGACAGGTAGCGCGTGTCGAGGTCCACCACGGGGCCGCCGCCGAGCGACTCGGCCGCCAGCTCGGCCAGCAGCGCCACGATGCCGCCCTGCAGCGCGCCCGAGCCCTGGACCACGTAGGGGCGGTGGTCGACCTCGACCACGCCCGGCGAGGTCACCCGCGCCCCCACCAGCTCGGGCAGCGGCACCGAGATGGTCCCGTCCGTGCGCATGCCGCCGAGCGACGGTGGCGCCAGGTCCTGGGGGCGCGGCGACGGCACGAAGGTGAGGTGGCAGAGGGCCACGAGCGCGCCGGTGGCCGGGTCCGTCATGTCGACCGCGGTGGCCACGGTGTTGCGGCCCACCTTGAGCACACGGGCTGCCACCCGCACCCGCTCGCCCGGCGGCTGGGCCACCACGCGGACGGCGATGTCGAGGGTGAGGGCCAGGCGCGGCGCGGTGGCCCGGCACGCCGGGGTGCCCCCGATCACGTCGGCCACCGTGGCCAGCAGGGACGGCCGCACGCCCCCCGCCGGGCCCCGGACCAGCGGCCCCACGGACGCGTCGCCCACGGCGCCCTCACCCTCGCCGTCGCCGTCGGCCTCGCAGGTGAGGTCCAGGTCCTGGATGAACATGCGGGCCCTCGCTGGCGCGGGTGAACGGGGTCGCTGGACCTGGGTCATGGTGCCCGCAGGCTACCGGGGGTTGCGGCACGGCATCGAGTCGGCGCGCTGCGCCGGCGGGCGGGCACGCAGGAGGGCGGGCGCGCAGGAGGGCGGACCGGCGGGCGTGGGTAGCCTGGGCCGCCGTGCGCGCCGTGATCTGCCGGGAGTACGGGCCTCCGTCGGTCCTCTCGGTGGAGGACGTCGCCGAGCCCCGGCCGGCGCCGGGTCAGGTGGTGGTGGCCGTGGCGGCGGCGGCCGTCAACTTCCCCGATGTGCTCCTCGTGGCCGACCGCTACCAGCTCCACGTGCCGGTGCCGTTCACTCCCGGCAGCGAGCTCGCCGGCACCGTGATGGAGCTGGGCCCCGGCGTGGCCGGGCTGTCCGTGGGGGACCGCGTGCGGGGCGCCACGCTCATCGGCGCCTTCGCCGAGCGCGTCGCCGTGCCGGCCGCCGCCCTCGAGCCCGTCCCGGCGGCGGTGGACCTGGGTGC
>JBOGGH010000050.1:0-10001 GCA_050743905.1 Acidimicrobiales bacterium | reverse complement strand
CACCACCAGCACCCGCCCGGCCCAGGCGGGTGCTGGTGGTGGGCGCGGGGTTCACCGGCTCGGAGGTCGCGTGGGCGTGCCGCCAGCGCGGCCTCGACGTCACGGTGGTCGAGCGGGGCCCGGGTCCGCTGGCCGGGGCGCTCGGTGCCCTCGGCGCCGAGGTGGCCGGGCGCCTCCAGCGCAACGCCGGCGTGGACCTGCGGACCTCGTCCGAGGTGGTGGCGCTGTCGGGCGACCGGGGCGGGCGCCTCCGGGCGGCCACGCTCGGCGACGGCACCGAGCTCGAGGTGGACGTCGCCGTGATCGCCCTGGGGGCGATCCGCAACACCGAGTGGCTCGCCGGGGCCGAGCTGGCGGCCGGGCCCCTCGGCGTGGCCACCGACACCGGCGGCCGCGTGTTCGGGATCAACGGCGTCGTCACCGACGACCTCTTCGCCGCCGGCGACGTGGCCCGCTACCCGCATCCGCTGTTCGACTTCCAGTTCCTCTCCTTCGAGCACTGGGCGAACGCCGTGGTGGGCGGCCGGGTGGTGGGGGCGAACATGGTCCGCCAGGACCAGGACCGCCAGGCCCAGCTCGCCGTGCCGACGTTCTGGTCGCTGCAGTTCGGGGTCACCATCAAGACGGTGGGGGTCCCCGGCCTCGGCGACGAGGTCTGCGTCGTCCAGGGCGACCCGGCGGAGCACCGCTTCGCCGCGGCCTACACCGCCGGGGGGCGGATCGTGGGGGCGGTGACGTTCGACCACGGCCGGTGGCTCCAGCGCTACCGCGACCTCGTGGCCGAGCGGGCGCCGCTCCCCCCTCCCGCCCCGAGCGCGGCAGGGCAGGTGCCCGCCCCGGCGGGGTTCGACCACCCGGAGGGCCTCTCCCACATGCCCGACATCGTGATCACCGGGCACGACCCGGTCCACCACGCGGTGGTCCGCCGCGACCTTCCCTGAGCCCTCAGGTGGCGATCGCCGGGGCCGCCTGCCTACCGGCACGCAGGGCCAACAGGGCGTACCAGCCGGTGGCGACGAGGAGCGTGGCGGAGGTGAGGTAGAGGGCGGCGATGCCCCAGGCGAAGCTGTGCTGGGCGGCGTGGCCGGCGGCGGCGCCCAGGCTGCGGGTCACCGAGGAGACGTTGCCGACCTCGATGGCCGACCTGCCCGACGAGATCTGCCCGGCGGAGAGCCCGGCGGCCGCTCCACGGCGCGACCACACGAGGCCGGTGGTGCCCACCATCACCGAGACGAGCACGGCGATGCCGATGCTCCCTCCCACCTGGCGCCCGTCGCTGAGGGTGGCCGAGGCGACGCCGATGTGGCGGAGGTCGACCTCGTGCATGCCGACGGCCGAGACCGCCGGGAAGGCGAGCCCGAGGCCGAGCCCGATGAGCAGGTCGGCGACGGCGATGACCGGCGCGGCGATCCCGAACCCCAGCCCGGTCAGGAGGGCGGCGCCCGCCGCCGCCGCGAAGAGCGCGCTCGCCGTCACCGTGGCCACGCCGTAGCGGTCCACGAGCCTGGACGAGCGCAGGCCCCCGGCGGCGATGCCGGCGTTGAGCGGGAGGAGCATCATCCCGGCGGCCAGCGGCGACCACCCGCGGTCGTTCTGCATGGTGAGGGACTGGAAGTAGAGCGACCCCGCCAGGGCGAAGTTGACCGACAGGGCGATGACCACCGCGGCGCGGAACCGCCGCCGGGCGAACAGGCTGAAGGGGAGCACCGGATCGGCCACCCGCCGCTCGCGCCACCAGAACCCCGAGAAGGCGGCCACGGTGACCGCCCCGGGGACCACCGTCTCGACGGGCGAGTACCCGGCCCCGACGTGCAGGCTGTGGAGGGTGGCCACGAGGCCCACGAGCGAGGCGGCGAGCAGGACGCCGCCCGGGGCGTCCACGTGTTTGCGGGCCGCGTCGGCGCTCTCGGGGATGAACCGGACCGCCGGGATCACGGCGACGATGCAGATGGGCACGTTCACGTAGAAGACACTGCGCCAGCCCACGGTGTCCACCAGGACCCCGCCGACCACCGGGCCCAGCGTGAGCCCTATCGAGCTGGACGCCGCCCAGACCCCCGTCGCCCGGCCGAGCCGGTCGCCGAAGGCCATCGCCAGGAGGGACAGGCCCAGCGCGCTCATCGCCGCCCCGCCGCACCCCTGGACGGCCCTCGTGAGCACCAGGGTCCAGGGGCCCGGGGCCAGCCCCGACAGCAGCGACCCGAGGGTGAAGACGGCGAACCCCGCGAGGTACACCCTCTTCCGGCCGAAGCGGTCGCCGATGGCCCCGCACAGCGGCATAAAGGCGGCGAGGGCGAGCACGTAGGCGTTCTGGATCCACGCCAGCTCCAGGGCACTGGCGTGCAGGTCCCGCTGGATGCTCGGGATGGCCACGCTCGTGGTGGTGGAGTTGATGGTCAGCATCACCTGCGCGCAGCACCCCACCAGGAGCGTCCACCGGGCCGGGCGCGACATGGTGCCGGTGCCGGCCATCAGCCCGCGACCACCTGCCGCACGAAGCCGGCCGTCCCGCACGCCTCGGCCGCCGCCAGCACCCGCGCCACCACGCGATCGGCGGTCTCCCGGCTCCTCGCGTCCGCTCGGGGGACGAGGTCGGCGGTGGCGGCGATCCGGAGTGCCAGGGCCAGCCCGAGCTGGTAGTCGAACCAGGCCTCGTCCGGCCCGTAGCCGGCCACGCCCTGGCCGGCCAGGGCCTCACGCCAGATCTCGCACAGCCGGCGGTGCTCGGTGGCGTCCGGCGGCTCCGCCGGGGAGTCGGCCAGGAGGTGCGCCACGTCGTGGGCCCCAAGCCCTCGTGACGCCATCTGGAAGTCGAGGACGACCAGCCCCCTCGCCGGGTGGGCCCGGTCGGCGATCCGCAGGTTGTCGGCCTTGAAGTCCCCGTCGATGACGCACGGCGTCCGTCCCCCGGCCGCCGCCAGGAGCGGGGCGTAGCGGGGGAAGACCTCGTCGCCGAGGTCGGCCAGGGCCGGATGCCGCGCCACGGCGGCCTCGCGCACCATCGCCCACAGGTGGCCCATACGGTCCCCCACCACGTAGGTGCCGTGCGGGAGCCAGTCGTGCGGCCCGGCGCGCTCCCGGCCCCAGGTGCCGGCGTGCAGGCGTGCGATCTCGCGCAGTGCCGCCTCCAGCTCGCCGGTGGTGAGCCCGTGGTGCTGGTCCGAGGCCTGCCATACGCCGTAGTCCTCCAGGACGAGCAGCCCGTGGCGGCCGTCGTCGGACGCCTCGGCGTGCCAGCAGGCCGGCGCCCTCATCGGCACCGTCGGTGCGATGTCCCGGTAGAAGCGGGCCTCGATCCGCCACACCGGCGGGAGGCCGGCCGACGTCCCGAGCCCGGCGCCCGAGGACTGCTTCACCACGACGGTGCCCGGTGCGCGCCCCGGTGGACCGTGGTAGGCGAGCTCGATCCGCTGCAGGGAGCTCGTGGCCCCGGGCGCGTCGGCCAGGGGTCGGCGCCTGACGCCCGTCACGTCGCTTCCCGCGGGGAGCCCGGCCCGGCGCATCACGGTAGCCCACCACCCCGGATCGTCCACGGCAGCACGTGGCTGCCAGCCTCCCTCGCCCACGGCCGCCCTCCGCCGGGCATCGTGCCCCTGGTCCCCTCGGCCGCGAGCGTACACGTCGGGTGCGCAGGTGATCGGGGACGCTGCGACGCGCTCGGCCTGGTCACGCCCTCCTTCGGCGGGTGACCGCGTTCGACGTCAGCCGGCGCGCGTGGCGCTGAGCAGCAGGTACTCCCAGTCCATCACGGTGGAGCCGGTGCCGCGGTCGTGGCGGCGTGCCAGGAAGCGGAGGTCCTCATGGAGGGCGGCCAGGCGGTCCGGCTCGCCGGCGAGGCCCCGGCAGGCGGCGACCGTGGGGCCGTAGTTGGCCGTGAAGTAGTCGCAGAAGGCCTCGGGAGTCTCGAACCCGTCCACGGTGACGGCCCTGCGTGAGGCCGAGACGCCGGTGACCGTGTCCCCGAACAGCCCGCGCACGTGCTGCTCGTCGCCCCACAAGGGCGGGGGGAGGGCACCCGGGGGCGGCGGCGGCGCGTAGGGCCTCATGGCGGCGAACATCTCGCCCACGAACCCCTGGGGCGTCCAGCTCGCCAGGCCGATGGTCCCGCCCCGCCGGCAGACGCGGGCCAGCTCGGCCGCGCACGCCCGGTGGTCCGGGGCGAACATCACCCCCACGCAGGACATGACCACGTCGAACGAGCCGTCGGCGAACGGGAGGGACTCGGCGTCGGCCTCCCTCCAGGTGACCGCCGCGCCCGTGGAAGCGGCGGCGTGCCGGCCCGCCTCGAGGAGCTCGGGCGTCAGGTCGCAGGCGGTGACCGTGGCGCCCCGCTCGGCCGCCGGTATGGCGGCGTTCCCGGCGCCGCAGGCCACGTCGAGCACCTCGTGCCCGGCTCGGATCTGGCAGGCCTCCACGAGCAGGGCGCCGAGGTCGGGGATCACGTCGGCCGCCACCGCCGGGTAGTCGCCCATCGCCCACATGGCGCGGTGCCTGGCCTTGAGCACGACGTCCGCGGTGCCCGGTAGGTCCACGGGCGGCGCCCCGACCGCGGCGGGCCGGGTTCTGCCCGCGCCGGGCCTGCTCCCCTCCACGCTGGCGTCCATGGGCCCATGGTGGCCCGGAGCGCCCGACCGGCCAACTACAAAGAGTGAAGCGGCGCTACGCTCGCCCCGTGGACGGCTACGGCCAGTTCTGCCCCGTCTCCAAGGCGGCCGAGGTGCTCTGCCAGCGGTGGACGCTCCTCATCGTGCGCGAGCTCCTGATGGGCAGCACCCGGTTCAACGAGATCCAGCGAGGGGTGCCCACGTGCTCCCCGGCGATGCTCTCCAAGCGCCTGAAGGAGCTCGAGCGAGCCGGCGTGGTGGAGCGACTGTCCCCGGGCGGCAGCGGCTCCTACCGGCTGACGGCGGCAGGACGGGAACTGCTCCCGGTGGTGGCCGGCCTCGGCGAGTGGGGGCAGCGCTGGGCGCGCACCGACTACCGGCCGGGCGAGCTGGACCCGGGGCTGCTGCTGTGGGACGTTCGGCGCAACCTCTCCCCCGGCGGGCTCGGCGACCGGCCGGCGACGGTCCAGTTCGTCTTCCCCGCGCTGCCGGTCGGCCGCCGCTTCTTCTGGATGGTGGCCGACGCCCGGGACGTCGACCTGTGCCTCACGGACCCGGGACGGGAGGTGGACCTCACGGTCGAGGCCGACGTGCGGTCGCTGACCGAGATCTGGATGGGCGACGCCCGGTTCGCCGACGCCCTCGCCGACGGGCGCGTCACCCTGCGCGGCCCGAGCCGGCTGACCCGGCGCTTCCCCGCGTGGTTCGGCCGCCACCCTCGCTTCGCCGGCGTCCGACCGGCCCGTCCCCCGGCGCCGGTGCCGACGGCCCGCGGCTCGCGCTGACCGGGGTCCCCCGTCCGGCTCGGGCGCGACCGCCCGTGGGCTCAGAAGAGCTGCGGATCCGGCAGGTCGAGGTACTCGGCGTGCCGGGCGATCTCCTGGAACTGGGCCATCGTGGGCTGCAGGTCCGCCGGGATCTCCTTGCGCTCCCCGGCCCGGGCCTCCGCCTCGGACGTGAAGTAGCCGACCTGGACGCAGGCGGTCGGCCCCGTCCAGATGCGGCATGCACCGAGGAGGTCGGGTCGCAGCTCGGCGAGCCGTGGCATGGCCTGGTCCAGGGGGCCGAACCGGGATCGGTCCGCCGCGGTGATCTTCATCACCTGCACGAACCCCGCGTCGTTCGACCCTCCGCCCAGGAGCTCCTCCACGTCGCCCGACTCGGTGAACGCGGGGTCGCCGTGGTAGCACCCGGCGGTCTCGGCCCACCAGGCGCCCTGCTCCGGCCGGTCGCTGTTGCTCCTCGCCGCCGCTGCCGTCTCGAAGCGGACGATGGTGACGGCGCGCCCGTCGGCCGTGGTCCCCGACGTCACGCCGAGGAACCCCGCGGCACCAGGTCGCAGCTCCTCCTGCCAGCGCTCGCCCTGGTGACGCAGCCTCTCGGGGTTGCTGGTGCGACCCTCGATGATCTGGACGTACATCGCCGCTCCCTTCTCGCCGACCTGCGCCCGGCGGTCATGTCGTGCGGACCCGGCGATGCTGCTGGTGCCGGCTGCCTTCTCCGACCATCTTGCCCTCTCCTTCCCCGACGTCCAACCGGCGTCCCCGCGGGAGCCCCCCGGCCTCCTCGGGCCGTTCGGCCCTACCGTGCCGCCCGCAGCACGGCGAAGGTGGAGGCAGGCCGTCCGCACCGTGCGGTTCTTCTTCAGCGCGTGGCTGGTGATGATCTTCACCGGCATCGTCTGGCGGGACGTGGGCATCAGGCCCTTCGGCTACCTGACGGCGATGGTGGTGACCATCGGCCTCTGGCTGGCGATCGCGCCGGCGGCGGTACCTTCCCACCGTTGGACCGAGGACAGGTCGAGGATGATGGCGTCGACGGTCCCGCCGACGAAGTCGGTGGCGCCACCGCGCGGCTCAGTGAACGAGCGGTGGGTCCTCGACCTGGCCGCCGGCGGTCGGATGGTGGGGTCCGTTACCAACCTCGCAACTCTCGCCGCAACGCCTCGGCAGCCTCGGTCGGCGACGGATTGCCCGGCAATGTCGTCCACGGAGACGACGGACAGGTTTGACGCCTTCCGGAGCGTCGCCACCTGCCATTGCGGGCGGTGACGCGACCAGGACTTGATCCCGGCCCATCGGCCGTCCCGAAAGACGTCGGCAGCGACACGTTGCGCCTTGGGCCGGTTCCTGATGGAGACGAACAGGGGATGACCGGGCGCTGGGTATACGTCGCCACTGCCCCGGGACGCTCCGGCCCGAGGCTCGGAGGCGGTGCCACGCTGGCGGCCGATGGTCGAGCGTTCAGCCCGAGGGCCCGTCATGACATGGTCGAAGCCCAGCGGCAGGCCGCCATGCTCGACCACAGCCACATCGGCACCGAGCACGTGCTGCTCGGGATCCTGGCCGGGCCGGGTCCCACGGCTGAGCTGCTCGGTGCCCTCGGTGTCCGCGTGGAGGGAGCCTGCCCGGTCGTGGACGCCGTCGGGGACGTCCGACCGGGCACGGAGGCGCGGCCCCGTTCTCCCCCGCGCCAAGCGCGCGCTCGAACGGGGCCTCCGGCACGCGCTCGGCCTCGGTGACGAGCTTGTCGAACCGCACCATCTCCTCTTCGGCATCGCTCAACGAGGCGGCTGCCGGGCAGTCGCGAGTGGAGCTGGCACCCGGGTTGTGGGCCGGCCGACCCTCACGCCACGACGCTGGTGGCGGCCGCCGTCACCGCGGTCTTCGGCGGCATCGGGACTCGGCCCGAGGCGCAGGCGGAGCTCCTCGAGGACGCCGCCGGCCCGGAACGCTATCTCCGTGAGATGGGGGGACGCGTCCCCGGCCCCCTGCAACGACGGTGGGTGCGGTCCGGCCCGGAGGCGCCCGCAGCAGCACGGCGGCCTACGATCGGGATGTGATCGGAGAGCTGATGCGCTCATCGACGGTCTCCATCGTCGTCGTGGGGATCGTGGTGTTCGGCCTCGTCTACCTCGCCGGCCGGGTGTTCGCGGCCGGCATCCGGCACGAACGCCGGTCACAGCAACGGCGAGATCGGCACAGGTCGGTGCGGGACACGACAGTGGCGGACCGAACGTAGGGGATCGCCCGTGGCCTGCGCACGGCAGCCCGTCTCCTGCGGTCACCAGGGCGGGGCGGTGGCGCGCCTGGGAGATCCGGTGGCCGCCTGCCTCTCCGGCCTGACCGGTGGATCTCCCGCAGCCCGGGCTGTCCCCCGGCGGAGTTGCCACTGGACGCCCGGGCTGTGCCAGTCCTCACCCGTCGGTGCCGCGTGATGGTCGGCCTGCGCTCGCCCGATGCCGCCGCCGGCGCGGTGCTCGACCGGCTGTTGGCCGACGCCTGGCCCGCGCTGGTGGAGGAGCGGGACGCGACATGGCGGTTCCGGTGGACGAACGGCGTGACGTCGCGGGGGAGCTCCGCCCTCGCCGTCGGCGGCAACGACCACCTCGACCGCCTCGTGGCGCGGGCCGAGGCCTTCTACGCCGTAAGGTCGTCACCAGCCCGCATCCTCGTGAGCGACGCCTCGGCTCCACCCGGCTTGGCCGGCCACCTCGCGGCTCGCGGCTACTCGAGCGAGAAGCTGACGCTGGTGATGGTCGCGGCCACGGCCGACGTACGGGAGAGGATGGGGATCGGTGGAGGTGGACGGGGATGCCGCGTGACGGCCGCCGTCGACGACGAGTGGTTCGACGCATACTGGTCGGTGGAGTCGGCGCGGGGCCGCGTGGACCGCGACGCCGCCATCTACCGGGAGGTCCTCCTCGCCGGCGACCGCCCTCAACGCTTCGTCGCCGCCACCACGGCCACCGGTGACGTCGTGGGCACCGCGCAGGGGGTACTCGACGCCGGGTGGTGCGGCGTGCAGTGCATGACCACCCGCAGCACCCACCTCCGCCGCGGCGTGGCGTCAACCGTGCTGGCCATCCTCGCCGCAGAAGCCTCTGCAGCCGGTGCCCACCGCATGTACCTCGCGGTGCAGGCCGACAACGCGGCAGCCGTCTCCCTCTACGGGCGAGCCGGCTTCCGTCCGGCCCACCGGTACCGCTACATGGCCGGCGCCGTGGGGACTGCAGGATGACGGCCCGCCAGCCCGAGCAGTCCGGTGGGAGCCCGGAGGCCACGACCATCCGTCCCCGCCAGGAGGGGGATCTCGTGGATCTGGTGCGCGTTGCTGCGGGCGTCCGCCGTGGTGACGGCTATCCCCCGTTCCTGCCGGGCGGCGACGTCCTCGCCTTCCTCACCCGGCCGGCACCGCTGGCCGCGTGGACCGCGGAGGTAGGAGGTCGTGCCGTAGGGCACGTGGCCCTCAACGCCGGGACCCACCCGGACGCGGTCGCCGTGGTCCGTGGCGCCGGGATCGCCGGTAACCTGGGCGTGGTCGCACGGCTCTTCGTGGACCGGAGCGCCCGGGGCGGAGGGCTCGGTCGTCGCCTGCTCGAGCTCGCCGCCCGCGGTGCCACGGCGCTCGATCGGGTGCCGGTGCTCGACGTGCACACGGCGGCCACGGCAGCCGTCGCGCTGTACCGGTCCTGCGGGTGGCAGGAGCTCGGCCGGTGCACGCTGGCGTTGCCGGGCGGGGCGCCCATCGAGGAGATCGTCTTCGGCCTCCCCCGGGGCCTGGCGGGCACGCCGGCAGTAGCCGGCCCACCGAAAGATCTGGTGGCGTGCCTCCGAGATGGCGTGGGTAGCTCAGCCACCGTCCGAGGCGTACCCACGATCGCCGGGCATGGGTCGCACCTTGACTCCGGCGGCGGTGAGGAACTGCCGGATCTGTGAGGCGTGCTCAAGGACGTGGAGCGGCACGCTGCCGACGATCACTCCGTACAGCATCCCGTGGTATCGATGCGCGTCAGGAAGCTGCCGGGCCGCCACCGTTGCGGTGAGCCCGTCCAGGGTTCGGCGCACCCTGTCACGGCAGTAGTGGAGGTACCCCAGGAGCTCGGCCTTGGTGAACACGCGGTTGGGGAAGGCGTAGGTGCTCTCGTCAAAGGGTTGCGGCGGTTCCCACGGCTCGAGCTCGGCAGCGAGGTCGTAGTCGAGGGTCAGCAGCGCGTGGTACGCCAGGAACCAGGGTGCTGAACCGTGCTGTCCCCCGTGCGGCGTCGGACCGGTCGGCGCTTCGTCCGGCCACAGGTCCGACTCCCACAGCTCGTCGGAACAGTCCTCCAGTGCCGCTTCCATCAGCCGCAGAGCAGTGTCGAAGTTGCTGGCCATGCTCTGCACATACGGGTTCACCACGGCTCGGTATAACGCACGACGCGTCGAGAGCGCCGACCGGCCCCGACGCCGAGCGGGTCCTGACCAACGCCGCCGGAGACCTCCACGCTCAGCGGGGCTCCTCGGCGGGCGCGGCCGGTGGCCAGTGATCGGGCGTCCAGTCGCCCTCCGGGTCGGTCGATTGACCCACCTCGATCAGATGACCGTCCGGATCGCGGAGGTAGCAGCGGATCTCGTA
>JBOGGH010000049.1:0-10269 GCA_050743905.1 Acidimicrobiales bacterium | reverse complement strand
GTCTGCCACGCCCTCCCCCAGACCGAGGGACTGGCCAAGCTGTGGTGGAGGGCCTTCTTCGGGGCGCTCGCCGTCCAGGTCGCCCAGTCCCTCGTGCTCATCACCGCCCTGCGGGTGTTCCTCGCCACCGGCGGCCCGGCCAACCTGGGGATCGCCTCGACCGGCGGGCTGGTCGACCTGCTGGTCTCGGCCTGCCTGTGCTGGGTGCTGGTGAAGATCCCCGGCTGGGTCAGCCGGTTCGTGTTCTCCGGCTCGCGCGGACATTCCGGGGTCGGCCGGGTGGTGCGTGACGTGGTCATCTACAAGGGCGCCAAGGCCCTCGCCGCCGGAGTCGGGCTGTGACCGCTCGCCGCCAGGACGAACGCGACCGAGACGAGAGGGGCCGGGTGCGGATACCGGCCGACGTCGAGCGGCCCGACAAGCTGCTGGCCGGGCTGACCGCCCGCCAGCTCGCCATCTTGGGCGTGGCCGCCGTCGCCTTGTGGGCCGGCTACGCCGCCACCCGCCACCTCCTTCCCGCCGCGGTCTACGGCGCCTTCGCCGTCCCGGTCGGGGCGGTGGCCGCCATGCTGGCCCTCGGCCGGTTCGAAGGCATAGCGGCCGACCGGTGGGTCAGTGCGGCGTGGCGCCACCACCGCTCGCCGCACCGGCTGGTGCCCGCCCCCGACGGAGTACCGGCCGCCCCGTCGTTCCTGGACGCAGACGCCGGCCCGGCGCCCGACCAGCTGCGCCTCCCCTTCGCCGGCGTCGCCGGTGACGGGATCGTCGACCTCGGCAGTGACGGTCTGGCCGTCATCTGCCGGGCCAGCGCGGTCACCTTCAGCCTGCGCACCCCGGCCGAGCAGCAGGCGCTGGTGGTCGGCTTCGCCCGCTGGCTCAACTCGCTCGACCAGCCCGCCCAGCTGCTCGTGCGGGCCGAGCCGGTCGACCTCACCCCCCAGGTCGACGCACTGCTCGACGCCGCCCCCGGTCTGCCGCACCCCGCCCTGGAGGCGGCCGCCCGCGACCACGCCCGATTCCTGGCCGAGCTGGCCGCCCGCCGAGACCTCTTGCGCCGCGAGGTCCTCGTCGTGCTCCGCCAACCCTCCGGCCAAGACGCCCCGGCCCGCTTGCATCGCCGGGCCGCGGCGGCCGCCACTGCGCTCGGGGCGGCCGGGGTGAGCCTCGTCGTCCTCGACGGCGCGGCGGCGGCGCGCTGCCTGGCCCGGGCGCTCGACCCGGCCGGCGAGCTGCGACCCAAGGGCGCGGACGCCGGCGGCTTCAACGGCATCGAAGAGCCCGTCACCCTCGGCCGCCGCCGAGCTCACACGACGAAGGGAGCCACATCCATGAACGACGAAACTCCGGTGAACCGGGCGCGCCGATGACCGGCCTGCTGTCGCGCATCCCCCACCCCGCCGCCCGGCCGGCGTCGCCGTTCGGCCCCGACTCCATCGAGGTCCGGCCCCGGGCACTGCGGGTGGGGGACGGCTGGTGCGCCAGCATGGCGATCACCGGCTACCCCCGCGAGGTCGCCCGCGGCTGGCTGGAGCCGCTCTGTGCCCACCCGGGGCGCCTCGACGTCGCCGTCCACGTGGAACCGGTCCCGGCCAACATCGCCGCGGAGCGCCTCCGCCGCCAGCTCGCCCGACTCGAATCGGGCCGGCGCGCCGACGCCGCCAAGGGCCGGCTCGGTGATCCCGACGTCGAGGTCGCCGCCGAGGACGCCCGGGACCTCGCCGCCGGCCTGGCCCGGGGGGAACAGAAGCTGTTCCGGGTCGGCCTCTACCTGACCGTCCACGCCGCGAGTGAGAAGGCCCTCGAGGCGGAGTGCGCCCGGGTCCGCTCGCTGTGCTCGTCGATGCTCCTCGACGCCCAGCCGGCCACCTGGCGGACCCTGCAGGGCTGGACCTCCACCCTGCCGGTCGGCGTCGACTCCCTCGGGCAGCGGCGCAGCTTCGACACCGACGCCCTGGCCGCCAGCTTCCCGTTCGCCTCCGCCGAGCTGTCGGCGACGAGCGGCGTCCTCTACGGCACCACCACCAACGGGTCCGGGCTGGTGCTGTGGGACCGCTTCGCCCAGGACAACCACAACTCGGTCATCCTGGCCCGCAGCGGCGCCGGCAAGTCCTACCTGGCCAAGCTCGAAGCGCTCCGGTCGCTGTACGCCGGGATCGAGATCGCGGTCGTCGATCCCGAAGACGAGTACCGCCGCCTGGCCGAGACCGTCGGCGGCGCCTACGTCCACCTCGGCGCCCCCGGGGTGCGGGTCAACCCCTTCGACCTCCAACTAGGACCCGACGCTCTGACCCGCCGGGCCCTGTTCGTCCACACCCTCGTCGCGGTGCTCCTCCGGGAGAAGCCGGACCCCACCGCCACCGCCGCGCTCGACCGGGGCATCGTCTGTGCCTACGAGTCGGTCGGCATCACCGCCGACCCCCGCAGCCACGCGCGCCCCGCGCCGCTGCTGCGCGACCTCACCGCCGCGCTCGACGGCGACGACGACCCCGCAGCGCGGACGTTGGCGGCCCGGCTGGCCCCGTTCGTGACCGGCACTCACCGGGGCCTCTTCGACGGGCCGACCACCACCCATCCTCAGAGCCACCTCGTCGTGTTCAGCCTCCGCGACCTGCCCGACGAGCTCAAAGCGGCTGGGACGCTGCTCACCCTCGACGCCGTCTGGCGGCGGGTGTCGGACCCCGCCAACCGCAGGCGGCGTCTCGTCGTCGTCGACGAGGCGTGGCTGCTTATGGCCGACCCGGCCGGCGCCGAGTTCCTGTTCCGGATGGCCAAGTCGGCCCGCAAGCACTGGGCCGGTCTCACCGTCGTCACCCAGGACGCCGCCGACCTGTTGGGCTCGCCTCTTGGCCAGGCCGTTGTCGCCAACGCCGCCACCCAGATCCTGCTCCGCCAGGCCCCCCAGTCGATCGACGCCCTGGCCGAGGCGTTCGGCCTGTCCGCCGGCGAGAGGGCCTACCTGCTCGCAGCCGCCCGGGGCCAGGGCCTCCTCGCGGCGGGGGTCGACCGGGTGGCCTTCACCGCGCTGTCCGGTCCCGCGGAGGACGACGTGTGCCGGACTGGGATCGACCAGGCCCTCGACGACACCCCCGACCTCTGAAGCTGAAAGGACGAGACCTTGCCCACCCCGCAACCGATCCCCGCTCCATCGCTGCCGCCATCCCCGAACCTGACGGGGCCCCTCGCCCGTTACCTCGCCCACCCCGGCGCCGAGACTGCTCACCTGCTCCACCAGCTCGGAGCGCTGGCCGGACATCTCGGGCTCACGGTCGGTCCCGCCCTGGCGGGAGCCAGTGTCGCTGTCGCCGTGACCGTCGCATTGGTCCGACGCGCCCAGGCCCGGCGCCTCGCCGACGGCGCCCGCCTGGTCCAGGTCCTCGCCCCGCCCGACGTCGACCCGCAAGGGGCTGCCACATTGTGGACGAACCTGGTCGCCCTCCTGCGCCCGGCGTGGCGGCGCGCGCTCGGCAGCCAGCCGCATCTCGGGTTCGAGCTCACGGCCACCGACGCCGGGCTGACCATCGCCTGGTGGGTGCCGGGCGTCGTCCCGCCCGGCCTGGTCGAGCGGGCCGTCGAGGCCGCCTGGCCCGGGGCCCGCACCGAGACCGCCCCCGCTACCCCGCCGCTCGACGGCGCCTGTACGTCGACCGGCACTGTGGCGACCGGCACTGTGGCGACCGGGGGCGAGCTCCGCCTGGCGCTGCCCGAGCACTACCCGCTGCGCAGCGAGCACAAGGTCGACCCCCTCCGCCCCCTCCTCGGCGCCCTCGACGCGATCGGCGAGGGCGAGTCGGCGTGCGTGCAGATCCTGGCCCGCCCAGTCACCGGCCGGCGCCTCGTCCGTCTGCACAAGGCCGCCGCAGCACGGCGGGCCGGGCGGCCCGCGACCTGTGCCGCCCGCCTCGTCGACCTGGTCACCCCCGGCCCCGCCGCCCAGCCGGCCAACACCGACCCGTCGCGCTCGGCGGACGTGGCCGACATCTTGGACAAGGCCGCCCAACCCTGCTGGGCCGTCACCATCCGCTACGCCGCGGCCACTACCGCTACCGACCGCCTGGCGGGCACCAGGCTGCGGGGCCGAGCCCACGCCATCGCCTCTGCGTTCTCGCTCTTCGCCGGGCGCAACCGGCTCGACCGGCGCCGGCTGCGCCACCCGGCCCAGGTCCTCGCCCGACGTCGCCTCGGCCGCGGCGACCTCGTCTCAGTCGCCGAGCTGGCCGCCCTCGCCCACCTGCCCACCGACCAGACCGTGCCGGGGTTGGCCCGAGCCGGCGCCAAGGCCGTCGCCCCGCCCCCGGCCATCGCCCGCCCCGCAAGCGCCCCCGATACGCGTGTGCTGAGCCCGAAAGTGCTCGGCGACGCCCAGGCCGGGGCGCGCCGGCCCGTCGCCCTGGCCGTGGCCGATGCCCGCTACCACCTCCACGTCATGGGCGCCACGGGCAGCGGCAAGTCGACGCTGCTCACCAACCTGGTGCTCGGCGACGTCGAAGCCGGCCGCGGGGTGGTGGTCATCGACCCCAAAGGCGACTTGATCACCGACCTGTGCGACCGACTCCCCGAGACGGCCGCGTCGCGGACGGTGCTCATCGACCCCGAGGACCCCGACGCCGCGCCGGTCTTGAACGTGCTGTCGGGACCGGACCCCGACCTCGCCGTCGACAACCTGGTCGGGATCTTCCGGTCGATCTTCGCCGCGTTCTGGGGGCCGCGGACCGACGATGTGCTGCGAGCCGCCTGTCTCACCCTGCTCCGCCACGCGGCGGCCACCGGTGTCTCGACGAGCTTGGCCGACGTCCCCCGCCTCCTCGCCGACGAGGCCTTCCGGGCGCCGATGGTGGCCACCGTCGCCGACGACACGGTCGGCCTCGGCGGGTTCTGGGATTCCTACGAGGCCATGAGCGAGGCCAGCAGGGCCCAGGTGATCGGGCCGCTCATGAACAAGCTGCGGGCCTTCTTGCTGCGCGACTTCGTCCGCCAAGTCGTCGGCCGGCCTAACTCCAGCTTCGACATGGGCCGCGTCCTCGACGGCGGCGTCTGCCTGGTTCGTGTACCGAAGGGCATCTTGGGCGAGGACACCGCCCGGCTGCTCGGCAGCTTCGTGGTGGCCAAGGTGTGGCAGACCGCCACCCACCGGGCCCGCCTCGGCCAAGCGGCCCGGGTCGACGCCAGCCTGGTGGTCGACGAGTGCCAGAACTTCTTGCACCTGCCCCGCTCCTTCGACGAGATGCTGGCCGAGGCACGCGGCTACCGCCTCTCCATGGTCCTCGCCCACCAGCACCTGGGCCAGCTCCCGAAGGACCTGCGCGAGACGGTGTCGGCCAACGCCCGCACCAAGGTCTGGTTCACCATGTCGCCCGAGGACGCCCGAGCCCTCGACCGCCACGTCGCCCCAAACCTGACCGAGCACGACCTCTCCCACCTCGGCGCCTACACCGCGGCGGCCCGCCTGGTCGTCGACGGCGAAGAGGCCCCCGCCTTCACCCTCGCCACCCGCCCCGCCCCGCCCGCCGTGCCCGGCCGCGCCGACGCCGTCCGGGCCGCCAACCGCAGCAACCACGCCCGGCCCGCCGCCACCGCGCCGACTCGCTCGCCGCTCGCCGGCCGGAGCCTCCCGGCTTCCCCCACCGGGGATCGCTCCGAGCGCAGAGCCTCGGACGATGTCCCCCGCGAGTTCCACAGTGGGCTCCGTCCAGACGTCCACGGAGGGCTCCGTTCAGGGCTCCGACCTGGATTGGAGCCCCCTCCCTCCGACGAAACGCCACGTCAGGGCGAGAAAGAGGGCTCCGCCGCGTCGGCGGACTCAAGGGGTCGGTGGTCGTGAGCCCGCTCGGATCATCCGGCCAAGGGCCGGATCGACATCGCTCGCGGGCCGTAGGCCGGTCCGCATCGAGCAGGGACACGGCGCCGCTAGGCGCACCGTCTGGTCCTCGGTCACGGACGAACCCAGCGCCGGTAGGCACCGTCGCGGAGACGGCCGGTCGTCGTGGCTGGCGGGACCTCGAGGCCCGGCTACTGGCCGTGGTCGGCCGGCTCACCGAACGGGACCGCCAGCTCTGCCGCCTGCTCGACGACCATCGGGTGCTCACCACGCCACAGGTGGCCGACGTCGGCTTCAGCGGGGAACGGCGGGCCCGGATGCGCCTCTCCGAGCTGTACGCCATCGACGTCCTCGACCGCTTCCGACCCCAAGCGTGGGGCAACTCCGCCCCCTACCACTGGGTCCTCGGGCCGCTCGGCGCCGCCCTCGTCGCCGCCGAGACGGGCACCGACCTGGCCGACCTGTCCTGGCGGCGCAGCCTGGCCCACGACCTGGCGGCCAGCCAACGCCTCAACCACCTCGTCGGCCTCAACGGCGTCTTCACCGGCCTGCTGCGTGCCGCCCGCACCCGGCCCGGCCGCGCGCTCAGTGAGTGGTGGTCCGAGCGGCGCTGCGCCCGCGAGTGGGGCGAGGTGGTGCGCCCCGACGGCTACGGCATCTGGACCGAAGCGGGCAGCACCCTTCCGTTCCTCGTCGAGTACGACAACGGCACCGAGCGCCTCGACCGCCTCGCCGGAAAGCTCGACGGCTACGCCCGGCTCGCCACCGCCGCCGGCCACCCCAACTGGGTCCTCTTCAGCTTCGCCGGACCCCGCCGCGAAGCCGAGGCCCGCCGGGTCCTCGGCCACCCGACCGTGCCCGTCGCCACCACCACTCGCACGGCTCGCACCACCGCCGACGGTCCCGTGTGGCTCCCTGTCACCGGTACCGGGCGGCGGATGCGGCTCGTCGAGCTCGCCGGTCTCCGGATCGGCCGGGGCTCCGCCAGCCCGTGACGATCGGACTCGACGCCACCGCATCCTCCGGACTCGGCACCAAGATCGCCGCCGGTGCCGGCGGCCTCGTCCTCCTCGTCGCCGTGCTGGCGGCCGGCGCCGGGGCGGGGATCGCCTCGCTGCTCGGCGGCGGCGACAGCCCACCGTCGGCCACCGCCACCGCGGACATCCCGCCCGCCATGCTCGCCCTCTACCAAGAGGCGGCCACCACCTGCCCCGGCCTGCCGTGGACGGTGCTCGCCGCTATCGGCACGGTTGAGTCGGGTAGCGGCACCTCGAATCTCCCGGGCGTGCACTCCGGGGCAAACTCGGCCGGCGCCGAAGGCCCGATGCAGTTCGAGCCCGCTACCTTCGCCGCCTACGACACCCCCATCCCGCCCGGTGGGGCCAACCCGCCCAGCCCGTACGACCCGACCGACGCCGTTTATGCCGCCGCGAGGGACCTGTGCGCCAACGGGGCCGAGAACGGCGCCAACCTCTCGGCGGCGGTGTTCGCTTACAACCACGCGTCCTGGTACGTGACCGAGGTCCTCGACCTCGCCCAGTCCTACGGCCAGAGCCAGGCCCAGACCGTCGCCGCAGGCACGGCCGGCGGGATTGCCGTCGACTGGGCTCTTGCCCAAGTCGGCACTCCTTATATATGGGGCGGCGAAGCCCCAGGAGTCGGCTTCGACTGCTCGGGCCTCGTCCAGGCCGCCTACAAGGTCGCCGACATCACCCTTCCCCGGGTCGCCCAGGACCAATTCGACGCCGGGCCACAACTGCTACCAGGCACGCCACTCGAACGAGGCGACCTCGTCTTCTTCGGGGGCGGACCGACCGACGTCACCCACGTCGGCCTGGTCGTCACGCCCGGCGTCATGGTCGACGCCCCCTATACCGGAGCCGACGTCAGAGAAGACACCTTCCCGACCACCATCGGGGCCGCCTTCGGGAGCGATCTCGTCGTGGGCTTCACCCGACCGTCCGCCTGAAGCCAGCGAGACACTTGTCTGATTCGTTCAAGTAGGGCAGCCAGAATGAAGAGGCCCAAGTCCAACACGATGCTCCTCGCCAAGATGCGAGCAGAAGGGGTGCTGGGTGTGATCCTCCCAAAAGACCGCGACCCTCGTTTCGTGACGATCCGCCGCGGTGGGACCCTCACTGATTCGGATCACCAGCTCCTCGCCCTGTGGGCGGCATCGTGCGCGGAGCACGTCCTTGACCTCTTCGAGTCGGCTCAGCCTGAGGACTTGCGACCGCGTAGCGCGATCCAACTCGGGCGGGCCTGGGCGCGCGGCGAGATCACCATGACCCAGGCTCGCACGGCGGCCGGCCATGCAATGGCCGCGGCCAGAGACCTGAGTGGGGCTGCACGGCATGCCGCGTACGCTGCCGGCCAGGCCGCGGCCGTCGCACACGTCGCCGCGCATGAGCTCGGTGCGGCGGCCTATGCGATCAAGGCCGCACGTGCTGCGGCGCAGGATGGAGAGGGCGAGAGCGGAGGGCGACTCGAGTGCCGGTGGCAGCACGACCAGCTTCCGGAGGCGATTCGCGAGCTCGTACTCGACGACCAGCGACTGCGGAACGACATCTGCTGGTCGGTGTTCGACTGCTGAGAGCGCGTCGGGGCGCCAGCATTGCCCCAACAGGCGCATCAATGCGTTGGCATGCCCGGTGGCGTGGCGCGCGTCGGCGAGAACGTCATCCCGTACCCAGCCGGCGACCCGGAGGCTCGCCGTCCGTGGCAAGCCTTGCTTTCGGCGTCCCGTGGAGGTCTCATCGACCGCAGCCGACCAAGGAGGTGTGCCATGCGAGTCGCCATCTACGCCCGAGAGCTGCCGGGACGAGCGGGGCGGGCCCGGCTGGACCGCCAGGTCGCCGGGCTCGCCGCCCAGGTGGCCCGCCAGCCGGGATGGCACCGCGTCGCCATCTACGCCGACCAGAGCCTGGGTGGTGATCGCCCGGGGCTGTCCCGGCTGCTGGCCGAGGCGCCGGGCCGGATCGACGTGGTGGTCCTCGACGGCTATGGCCGCCTCTCGCCCAACCACAAAGAGCTGGGCGCGCTGCTCGCCCACTTGGGTGCCCTCGGGGTACGGACGGTGGTGCTGCGCCCCTCGGGTGGTCGGCGCCTGGCCCGGCTGGTGGCCAACCTGGCGCTGGCCGACCTGGTCGGAACCGCCGCACGGTGACTACGGCGGCTACCGGGTGGCGAGCACGGCGACGAGCGCCCCTGCGGTCATGAACGGCGCCATGGGGAGGACCAGCTGGCGACTCCGCCAGGCGGCGCGTCCGACGAGCACGAACACTGCGGCGGCGCCGAAGGCGAGGAGGGTGGCCGTGGGCAGGGTCGTCCAGCCCAGGTACCCGAGGTAAAGGCCGATCACGCCGGCCCACTTGAGGTCGCCGAGGCCCATGCCGGAGGGGAAGGCCAGGCCAAGGGCCAGGTAGAACCCGGCGAGCAGCACCGCGCCGGTGGCGGCTCGGGCGAGCGGCCACCACAGTCCCGACCCAGCAGATGCCATCACCAAGAGCACGGAGCCGGCGAGAGCGGCGGGGCCGACGACGCGGTTGGGGACGCGCCGGGCGGCCAGATCGGTCACGGTGACCGCGGCGGCGACCGCCCCGAAGGCGAGGTAGGCGGGTAGCTCGGCCGACCACCCGAACCGCCAGGCCATGGCCGCCTCGATGCCGGCGCCGAGGGCGCAGGTGGCCACGATCCGGGCGGGGGTGTCGAGACCGGGCAGCGCCTTTGCGGCACTCACGACGTGAGCCGGACCGGCCGGGACTCCGCCGGCACCTCTGGGGGCTGGGAGGCAAGGGTGCGGTAGAGGCGGGCGGTCGCCTCGTCGACGTCCACGTCGAGGTCGGCCAGGCGGCGCTTGAGGAGCTGCCAGGTGGAGGTGAGCGCGTCGCGTCGGCCGCGGGTGGCGTAGAGGGCCATGAGCCGGCGGTAGGGCTCCTCGGCGTATCGGTCCATGTCGATGATCCGCTCCAACACGTCGACGGCTCTGTCTGGGTGGCCGGCGCGGTCCTCGAGCTCGGCCAGGCGGAGGTGGGCGTCGACCGCCCGGCGGTGGAGGTCCTGGCGGACCGGCTCCACCCAGGGGTCGGCGCTGCCGGCCAGCAGGTCGCCCCCGTAGGCGTCGACCGCCCGGCGCAGCGCGGCGGCGGCCTGGGTCTCGTCGCCGGCGCGGGCCGCGTCGCCGAGCGCGGACTGGAAGTCCCACAGGTCGCAGGCGATCTCGGTGGGGCTCGGCCGGTAGTGCTCGCCGACCTTCTCCAAGACTTCGGGGGCCTCTTTGTTGGGGCCCCGGAAAAAGGCGCGCAGGTCGCCGAGGGGGTGCCAGAACTGTTTGAGCACCCGCTCCGGCGGGGTGTCGGGCCACAGGGCGTCGACGATCTCGTCGATGGTGGCGCCCTCGGGGCGAAGCAGCGCCCAGGCGAGCAGCGTCTGGGCCCGGGCCCGCAAGCCGGTGC